>JAPUJU010000235.1 GCA_027296025.1 bacterium | reverse complement strand
GTGCGTAGCGGTTTTGTGTCACGTGCTCGACGCCGTCTACGGAGAGCACTTTCGTCTCGGGATGGCGCTTTCGCCAGTCCTTCCATTGGACCTTCTCTCCCCCCGGCAGCTCTTTGAGGCGCGTGCCGTCGAGCTCACCGCCGATCGCATCACCCGTCATGATCGACCACCAGCTGTCCGTTTCGCGGTCGCGCATCACGAGCGACGCATTCAACAGCCCGCCCGATGGTTCAAAGTTCAGTGTGTGTTCATCGTATTGCCGGTCGTACACGACGCCCGTATTGGCGAGGGGTCACCACACAGCCGCTATGGGCCGACCGGCCAGGCGGTCGTTTACGACCTCGTGTTCGTTGAGAAGATTGAGGCTGTAAGCGCGGGCCTCGGTGTCGATGACAATCCCGAGAATCCAGGCGTCATCCGGGATGTCCGCCTCAGATGCAGACACAAAAGTCGGCTTGAAAATCGCGGGGATCCCTCCCCGCGGAAGCAAAATCTTGACGCCTTCCGGCGCCGTCTCGTCTGCCAGGGCCATCGCCGGGCCCAACACGGCTGGCGAACCGGGATATGCCAGTACCACACACCCTGCAAACGCCCACAAGGCCACTCCGGCTATTGAATTGCGCATACTGCCGCCTTTTTGATGAGGTAACCAGTTAGTCTCGCACAACCGGCGTTCCTTACGTCTTTCGGGCGAAAACGTCGCGCCTCGAATCGCTCACCGCCCGGGGACGGTTTACTGGAGCGCCAAACGAAAAACAATACACTATCCTCCAGAAACAATAAGGCGTAACGAGAAACAATATCGGCGTGTCGGAAACGATGCGCTCTAAAAATACCACAAAGCGTTGATCAAGGGTTCTCGTTGGTTATATAATTAACACAGTTTCTAAATCGTTTAACCACCCACCTCGACAAGACGAGAGCGGCAAGATCTTTCGATTCCGCCGAAACCAGGCAAGGTATCATATACCTGGCCCGGACGCGAAAGCCCCTCCGAACCTCAGCGCGAGACCCGCTCGGAAACGAAACCATGACCGACAATCACCCGCCATTCGACCAGGAATCTCTCGATCTGCTGCAAGATCGACTAAAGCGTGGTATTCCGAAGTGGGAGCAGGCGGCGTTCATCGAACACGTCGTCCCTCATCTGGTGGAAACGCTGAGATTGTGCCTGCACTTCGAAGTCCTCCGGCCGACGCGAAGAGCAACGGACCCGGAATCGACTGACGTCGTCAGCCTCCGTTCGCGGCGACGGCGTCGCTAGTCGCCCCGGATCCAGGAAACAGCTCCTGCCAGCGCGTGACCATCGAGCCAAGCGCAAGACCGACTACGGAACCGATCAGCGCTCCGGCTGCAAACCCTGCGATGACGTTTCCGTCGGACATCCCACCCGTTCGATTTGCCAAAGATGCTCCCAACACGGCTCCCGCGATACCGAGCGCGATCGCGCCGTTGCGCTTCGCAGTGTGGCCGAGCCACACACCATCCATCGAGCTGAAGGAAACGTTCGTCGTTCCCCGAGAATCCTTCAATACCAGGGAGCTCCCCTGAATCCCGCCGAAGTACCCTTCGACACGACCGAGTTCACTGGACTCGACCCGCAAACGATCGCCTGAACCGAGCCCCTCGAGCGCCTCACCGACATCGACATTCGTCGCGTCATTTTTCGACTGTGTCGCGTAGACACCGAGACCGCTGGAAGCCGTCTCAGCGCCGGCCTTCGCTGCGGCACCAAGCACGCACAGTGCGATCAAACCCGCCATGACCGTAGTACGCTTAACCATGTCGCCTCCTTTTTCAGGCATTCAATGCAGTATCGACCAGCTTACGCACGGTATACCGGATCCGCGCGAAGAGGCAAAGAATATCAACACCGGTGAAAGGAAAAACCGTGAAGAAGTGTGACGACGCAGGGAAGCTACCCGCCCAGTGACGCTATCGCATCTCCGAGGAGACCCATTGCCTCTTCGAGCTGCTCGTCGCAGAGGTACGGTGCCGGTCCCAGGCGGAGCAGGTTGCCACGGTAATCGCAGAAGACGCCCATCTCGCCTAGACGCTTGTAGAGCTTTTCCGCATGAGGCGTCTCAAGCGATAGGAAAGCCGCCACGTCATCAAGCGAGATGGACCGGTCGCGCGTAATGAGCTTCGCGTCTGCATCCAACGAGTCGAACGCACGGGCCAGGACGCCCACCTGGTGGCGGCTGACCTTCCTCAGGAACTCCGGTGTCAGGGTATGGTCCGTGAAGAAATCGAACACAGCCGCGGCGCGGTAGTTGCCCGTGGGATCGTACGTCGACCCGGCGAACCGCCCGGGACCGTCCGGGTACGGTACGACACCGGGCACTTTCTTTTCCGCAATCACATCGAACTCACTGAACCAACCCGTGATCATCGGCCGCATATCGCAGTCCGCAGGGAAGCGAAGGAAGCAATTCCCCTCCCCGAGCTGGCAGTACTTGTAACCGCCTCCGACCACGTACGCCCCTTCGAGGCGCTCGGCGGCGAGCGTAAACGGGATGGCGTTCAACGCGTGGTATGCGTCCACGAGGAGCGGCGTCCCGTGCAGCCGGCACGCCTCGAGTACATCGCCGAGCCCGCGGACAATGTGCGCTCTCTGGAAGAGGACGCAAGAGGCGAGCACCGCAGCCGTTCCGTCGTCCACCGCATCGATCAGCCGCTGCGCGATCTCGGACGCCGGTCTTGACGGTACCCGCACGATTTCCAGGCCCTCCTCCGCCAGGCGATCGAGCTGCCTGCGGATTGTGTGGAACTCGCCGTCCGTGGTCACGAGGCGGGGCCGCCTTTGCAACTCGAGCGCAGAGAGAAACCGTACGATGAGGTGGTGCGTGCTCGCCGAAAGCGCTATTTGTTCGGGAACATCCCCCATAATTTGCGCGTACCCCAAACGGACGCGGTCTGCCATCTCGAATGCGCGTGCCCACTTGGTGTCCACGAATTCGGCGGCATCTGTCCAGGCACGCACGTGCCCGTCGAAGGCTGCGTCGGGCCACGCCTGGTGCGAGTGCCCACTCAGGAGCAACCGCTCTGACGCGCGAAACCGCGTGTAATGAGCTGCGAGCGGATTTGGATGCCGGGTAAGAGATTCGAGCGTGAACATGGTTTCGTATCAGCTGGCTTTAGAACTCCGGCCGGATCTCCCACAGATCGGGAAACACAGGATGGAACAACGTGGTCTTCAGGTATTCGGCACCACTCGAACCGCCGGTGCCCTTCCTGGTTCCGATCGTGCGTTGAACCATCTTGACGTGACGATACCGCCACTCCTGGAATCCCTCATCGAGATCGACGAAACGTTCGCAGACACTCCGCGCCATCGGGTCGTTTCGATAGAGCTCGATAAGAACCTTCTGCAACCCGCGGGACGGCTGGACGCCCTTCGTGACGTCCCGGTTCAGCTGATCTTCTGGCACGTCGTATCCGTTGTTCGCGAGGTAACGGAGAAAATGATCCCACAGCGTCGGCTTTCCGTAGCGCGCTTCGAGTCGCTCCCGTCCCAGGGACCCTTCCGGAAAATGATCGACCGTTTCCCTCCGCTGGTTGCCGAGCTGGAATTCGAGCTCACGAAACTGAAATGACTGGAACCCGCTTCCCGACTCGAGGCGGTCGCGGAACGAAAGAAACTCCAGCGGCGTCATCGTCTCCAGCACGTCGAGCTGGGCGACGAGAACTTTCAGAATTGTGAGGATGCGCTTGAACGTATGTTGTACGTGCGGCGTGTCGCCTTCGACGAGGCGGTCGCCGAGGTAGTCAACCTCGTGGATGATCTCCTTGAACCAGAGCTCGTATACCTGGTGCACGATAATGAAAAGCATTTCGTCGTGTTCCGGCCCTTCCGAACGCAGGTTTTGGATCGAAAGTAGCTCGTCCAGCTTCAGGTAACTGGAGTATGTCAGCGGCGGCATGGAATCTCCTTCATGCGGTTACGGACGACACGGCGCTCGCGTAATCAAAACACGACCGGGGCTGTCGGCAGCGTACATGAAAAAGGCGTCGACGGCCACCCCCGAGCCCGACCCGGCGACGGGCAGCGCACCGATCGACCTGGGGTTCGTCGGGTCGGTCACATCGACCAGGCGGATGCCACCCCGGCTGTCGGCTACATAGGCGATACCGCCATCAATAAACACTCCGATGGTAGACGCCTGCGACGGTACGACGGCGATGGTCACCGGTGCGAACGGATTCTGAACGTCGATGATATGCAGACCAAACGTAAACGCGCCGACAAACGCATACTGCCCAGTCACCACGATCGAGTTCGCGGAACCGTTCGCGATGCTTCTCTCGCCGACAATGCGCGCCTGCGTGGGGTTTGCGATGTCCACGATCAGGAGCCCATTGGACCCCCAGGCAACGTAGGCGTAACGACCGGAAACAACGACATCCACTGCCGGGGTTCCCGACGCGGTCACTACCTTGAGCGGAGGGCCCGGGTTCTCGATGTGGTAAATAGAAATCCCCTCGGAGTTTGCCGTAACAAGCAGGCTCTCCGAGACGGCCAGGCGGTTCGCCGCGCCACCGATCGCCCCGTTGATC
>JAPUJU010000234.1 GCA_027296025.1 bacterium | reverse complement strand
CACGGCTGTCAGCGAGCTCAGTGACCCGCGGTACATCGGGACGGCACTGACGATGCAGACGAGCACGGGTTTTCTCCTGAGTATGGTGTCGATTTACATTGTCCCCCAGCTGATCGAGGTATGGGGATGGGATCGAGTATTTATGATTTTGGCGATCGGCCCGGCGTTCGGGATATGGGGCATGATGAGGTTGCGCAGATTGCCGGAGGCAACAAAAATGGCGTTGGGAAATCGATAATGCAAAAACAACGATGGATCCTTCCGGTTCTTCTGGCGATGTGCACCGTCGTCGTATCGTGCGGCAGGGCGCGCGCGCCTGATGCGGTTTTTCTCATTGTCGTGGACACGCTGCGCCCCGATCGCTTGTCGGCGTATGGCTACAGAGCACACGAGACGCCGCACATCGATCGCCTTGCAGAACGCGGGGTGCGCTTCGTTCACGCACAGTCGCCGGCGAGCTGGACGGTGCCGAGCATGGGCGCGATGCTGACGTCGTTTTATCCGACGCAGATCGGTTTGATAGAACGCCAGAATGTCTCAATGGTGGCGATCGGGTGGCAGCAACGTCGACAGCAGCAGGCCTACACGCTCCAGCTGGTTGAGACCACGCTCGCCGAGCACATGCAGCGCGCCGGTTTTCGAACGGCGGCGTTCGTGGATCAGCCGTTCCTCAGCTTTCGCGCGGGTTTCCTGCAGGGTTTCGACGACTGGTACTACCCGGTCGGCCGCGTCACCATTCGTAAACACGACACATCGGAGCCGATACCGGCCGAACCCGATACGGCCCCGCTCGTGGATGCATACCGGAGCGATTCCCTTCTGATTCACGAGTTCGATGCCTGGCTTGCACAAAACGAAGATGAAAAAATATTCGTGTGGTTGCACCTCCTTACCCCCCACCGGCCCTACCTGCCGCCGGAACGGTATCTGCCCGACAGTGACGAAGTGCCGGGACCCGGCGAACGCTACGATGCGGAAATACGATCGGTCGACGACATGATTGGTGACATCACGCGCATCATTCGAAGCCGCGTCGGCTTCGCTCGAACGATGATTGTGTTCACGTCGGACCACGGCGAGGGATTCGGTGAGCACGGTATGGTAGAGCACGGGCACACACTACACAGCGAGGTCGTCCGCGTGCCGCTCGTTGTTGTCGCGCCGACGCTTTCGCGAGGAGTTGTCGAGGTGGCAGTGAGTACGATCGATGTTCTGCCAACCATTCTTGATGTGACCGGCGTTGGTGTGCCGCCCGGCCTGGAGGGGCGGAGTCTCGTTTCGGTCATCGGTGGCGAACCGAGGGAGGGGCTGCTCTTTTCGGAGGGCATGCTCTACGGGAGTACCGAGCGCAGCTTGACGGCCCACGGGTACAAATTCATGTGGGATCAGCAGGCACCGAGCCGGCTCTACGATGCGCGGGCCGATCGAGACGAGGTGAACGATATCGCGCAAACACATCGTGCGTGGACGAACAAACTCGAGGGAATGTTAGCCGTACTGCACAACCGCCTGGCGCAGGACTTTACGGTACGTCAGAACGCGGCCGAACCGGTCGACTCGCTCGCCATGCAGCGTGACGAAGAGCGAGTGCTGAAGTCTTTGAAGTCGCTGGGGTACATCAACGATTGAGGCGAGCTAAAGACCCGTGAGCTTCGGGTTCTTCTTCTGAAGTTGCTCGAGCCAGGCCTGCGTGCCTTCGCGTTCGGCATATAGCTTTACCCGGCGAAAACCACTGCCGTAAATAGGATCCGGGTCGTTCAACATGGCGTCGATCATGAATTCAGCCTCAGTGCCGCCCATTTTTCTCAGCACGAGGTACGAAGCAAAGTTGCAGCTTCCTTCGGACACTGCGGAATCCTGATCGAGCGGACCGTTCAGGAACTGCCACACATGCGTGAGCTCGTGCGCCAGTGTCGCCGTCATTTCCGTGCGGGGCATTCCCCTGAGGACATAGACGCGGATTTCTCGCGAGAGGACCTTGCGAAAAATATTTTTCTTCACCCAAAAATCCGTAAACCCGGTTGCGTGCTCTCTGCCACCGGAAATATCTTTCAGTTGATCACTATCGGCGAGGTAGAGATCTATCGATACATCTACGACACGAATGCCGAAATTGTCGAGCATTCGCGCTGCGTCGCGGAGGAGGGCTTTCGCTTCTCCAAGCGACGTCACCGAACTGGGCGCGCAGATATTGCAGAGGTTTCGTCCGTCGCGAAAGTTCTCGGAGCCGCGCGTCAGGTCATGAACGATAAAGCGGCCACAGAATGTACACGACGGGACGTTCTTCTGGTGCTCGATGTGCGAGGCGTTCCCCCAGAAATCGGTGACGTGCTTACCCTGAATGATCTGGCTGCAAACCGAACACCGCAGAGCCACGTACTGCTCAAAACACCACGTATGGTAATCCTTGTCGCGGTACGAGCTGAACGCCTCTTTGATCGGTTGCCCGCAGTAGTGACAGGTAAAGTGGCGCGGGTGGTATGATGCCCCGCCCGTCTCGAAGTACTGACCGTCGATCACGTCGCCGCAGGCGCGGCACATGCGTTGATCTGACGCGTCGGCGACCACTCCGGACAGCACAAAGAAACAGCAGACGATGACGAGCAGTGTGGATCTCATGAAAAGCTTTCGACGGGGCGAAAAGTTCCTGCCGGGGGGCCTGTATCGGGGGGGAAATTGCAAGAAGCAGTCCAACGGAGTACGGCACGGGGGACTCCGCCCGGAGCGTGCCTGGCGCTCTATGGCGGCTCGCGAGCGTGGACCCCACGCAAGAAGGCGGGCATTTCGCGACTTCGCCGGAGGACCTTCATCTGCATATCGTAGCTCGCGAGGGCTTCCCGGGAGGACCATCGGGGCGGTTGCGTCGCTGCGGTCGCTTGTCGCGTACGTTTCGTCCCGAGAGGGGCGGGGAAGCTGGCTCGGGTTGCGGGTGGCGGTCGCG
>JAPUJU010000233.1 GCA_027296025.1 bacterium | reverse complement strand
CTGCCCGCGAGTTCCGCAGCAGCGCGGGTCCTGTCACCGATTACCCCCACCGTGCACGCAACGCTGCCCGCGCCGGGGGGCCCCCATCGGCGCCACCCGCGCGTCATTTTCTAATCTTCTTGACACCCCAAGAGGCCGTGTTCTATGATTTCTGCACGTTCAGAAATCACTGTAATCTGAGGTTTTTATTCGGTGAGGGGCATTGCGACTCGGCACCGGCGTGGCCGTGAGTCGCGATATCAGGGTCTCTGACATTTCATGCTCCACGTGCTTCGAAAATATGAATCTGTGAAAGGTGTCATCGAGCGCTGCAATCGGACCGTGCTCGAAACGCTTGAGTCGGGCACTCTCCGCGAGGCGAAAATCGCGGCCGAAAGCTTCAGGAACGGTGGCAAGCGCCTGCGGCCAGCCCTGATGATCCTCTCATCGATGGTCCCGGGGGGCAAATCCATCGATGAGGCTGACGACAAACTCATCGATCTCGCAGCCGCCGTGGAGCTCATCCATCTAGCCACACTCTTTCACGATGATGTGATCGACGAGGTCGACAACCGGCGCACGAACCTCAGCGCGCGCATTAAGTACGGCAACTACGTCGCCGTTCTGGCCGGTGATTACGTCCTGGCAGAGGCACTACTTCTGGTGAACAGGAGCGGGCTGACACAGACAATGCCGGAGTTCCTGCGCACGATCCGCGTCCTCGTTCGAGGCGAAAGCCGGGAAACCACACACAAGTTCGACTTCGACATCAGCGAGGCCGTCTACCGCGAGATTATTTCCGAAAAGAGCGCATCGCTCTTTTCACTTGCCTGCAAGGTCGGAGCAATGAGTCAGAACTCCGAGTACGTCGACGTGATCGGGCACTTCGGGTGGAACCTGGGTATGGCCTTTCAGATGATCGACGACCTGGACGACATGATCGAGCTGCCCAACGGCACGATGGACTGCGACCTGAAGAACGGGTACCTCGCCCTGCCTATGATTCGAGCGCTGAGAACTCTCGAGGACGGTCATCGTGATAATCTGGTCGAGATCATTCGGCGCGGTGAATTCACACCGGCGGACGAACAGCAGATCGTCGCCGCGTGCCGGGACCACGGAGGGATCGAGTACGCGCACCATGAGATTCTTGCGCACCTGAATCAGGCCGGCCATACGCTCGAGCGATTCGACGACACCGAGTCCCGCGGCTATCTCGAAATGATCATCCGCGACTTGAAGGCCTACACCGACGCCCAGCTTACGGATTTCGTGAAGTTCGATGCCGCAAGCGCCTGAGGCGGCCCGGCAGCTATCCACAAAGATACAACTGATGTGAACTTCGACTTGTCGAGCCGCGTTTACGGAGAGTCTTTTGTGCTCCCGGGAGCCGGCGCGGGATCGGGTGGGCCAGGCTCGGCAACCTCTGTCAACGTTGCGCGCGCCTCCGCGGCTTCATTGCGCGCGCGAAGAAAGACAAGTGCACCGGCACCTACGAGGACAAGCGGCCATAGCCGCGACATCGGTTCTGAAATTCGCGGCCGAATGGCACCGCCCGCCGACATGTAGGCGAGCACCGAGAAGAGAATCAGCGCCAGCCCGACAACGAGAGCGGAACTGGTATGACGGTCCACTGCGGCGAGCGCCAGGAGCGACACACCGAGAACAAGGGGGAATGTAGGCCAGAGGGCTGACATCTTTTCCCAGGGGAAAATCCCGAGGGTAAAGCCAAAGAAGAACAGGCTGAGAAGGAGAAAGAAAATGCCGGTGAACAGCTGGCGTGGCTTGCGGCGTCCTACGAACACCTTCAGCAAAAAGAGCCCGATGAGCAGCGGGAAAATCGGCCAGACCACTTCCCAGCCAAACCACAGAAGCCCGTTGTTCAGGAGCAGGAACAAAACGCCGAGCGCGATCAGGAAAATCCCCAGCGCTTTCGGACTTTGAACGGACCGCATCGCTTCCTCCTTGGCCATTGTCGACGCGCTTATTTTGAGTGTTGTGCTGACCTTTTTCAAGAGTATACTCTTTTCGTCTTCTTGGTACGAATTCTTACACATATTGAGGCGAGTGACACATGATCGGTGACAAAATCATCCCGAAAGCGCACCATACCGCGGCTGCAGAGGCTATTCATGCGATCGTGAAGCGGTCCGGCCGTGATCGCCTGACGATAACGATCGCAGGCGAATCCGGCAGCGGCAAGTCCGAGACCGCCGTTGAGCTCAAGGGTCTTTTCGAAGCGGACGGCAGGCGGACCTACATCTTTCACCAGGATGACTATTTTCACCTTCCGCCAAAGACCAACGAAAAGAACCGCAGGAGAAGCATCAAGCGCGTGGGAATCAGCGAGGTGAACCTCACGACTCTCGACGAAAATCTGCGCACGTTCAAGCGCATGCCGAAGAAGACTCTTCGTAAACCGCTCGTCGACTACGAAAAGGACGAAATCGGCTTCGAAACGATGGACCCGAAAGAATACGAGGTGGCAATCGCAGAGGGCACCTACACAACGCTCCTCCAACACAGCGACGTCCGAGTGTTCATCGACCGGAACTTCGACGATACCCGCGAGCACCGCAAGGAACGCGCTCGCGAAGAGGATAGTTCGTTCTATGACGAGGTTCTCTACATCGAGCACAAAATCATTTCCAAACACAAATCATTCGCCGCGATCATCGTCAACAAGGACTGGTCGGTTACCGAGATCACGAAGGGTAAGGGCGGAGAGTAAACGCGTGTCAAAAATCAAACGGATGTGTATGATGAGCGTCCACGGCTACTTCGACCCCGAGCCGATTCTGGGTGCAACGGACACGGGTGGGCAGGTAACGTACGTTCTCGAGTTGTCGAAGCACCTCGCCGAGCACGGCATCGAAGTCGACATCTACACGCGCCGCTTCGGCGACCGCTCGCAGGTCGATCCGGTCACATCGGATGTCCGTATCGTCCGTATTCCATTCGGAACCGACGAGTTCATCCGGAAGGAAGACCTTTTCCCGTACCTGGACGAGTTGACGGACAACATGGCCGAATACATCGCGGCCAACAAGCTCGACTACGATCTGGTTCACGCGCACTACTGGGACGCCGGGTACTCGGGAATGAACCTCTCGAAGCGTCTCGGTCTGCCGTTCTTCTTTACCGCACACTCGCTCGGGGCGTGGAAGAAAGAACAGATGGGCGGCGATCCGGCAAAGATGGAGAAACTCTTCAACTTCTCCCAGCGCATCGAGTGGGAAAACAAGATATTTGAAAACGCCACCGCGCAAACTGTAACGACGGCCGACGGTCACGATACATACAAAAGGCTCTACGATTTCGAGAGCCCGGACCTCGTCATTATTCCGCCGGGTGTCGACACGAAGCGCTTTCGTCCGCTCGCGGACGGCGAGACGAATCGCAAACTGGATGTGCCCGGTGATTTTGTATTCGCGTTGAGCCGGATCGATTCGAACAAGGGGCTCGACTACCTGATCCGGGCGTTCGGACGCATCAAGGATGAGACGACGTCCCATCTCGTTATCGGCGGAGGGTCCAGGAATCCGAAAGAGCACGAGGTCGAAGTAAAGAAACACCTGACCGATATCGTAGACGAATTGGACTTGTCCGACCGCGTGACCTTCACGGGCTACGTGCCCGATGAGCTTCTCGATGCGTACTACCGGCAGACGCGGCTTTTCGTATTGCCGTCGAAGTACGAGCCGTTCGGCATGACGGTGCTCGAAGCGATGGCGTGCCGAACGCCGGTTGTGGCGACTGCGCTCGGCGGCATCCGACACGCGCTGACCGACGGCGTGGACAGCCTGCTCGTCGATCCGTCGGTACCGGAACAGCTGGGCGGGGCAATCCTTCGGGTTCTCATCGATAACGGCCTGGCCGGCAAGCTCGCCGGTGCCGGGTACGACCTTATCCAGAAGTCCTTTTCGTGGGAGAGTATCGCGGAACAAACCCTTTCATTCTATGATGATTACGTGTAGTGGGCGCCGCAAAAGCCGTTGACGCACTTCGTTCAATTCGTTACATTATTGCGGTCGGCGGGGCTGTCCGCGAGGGCGACCGCCGCTCTTTGAAAAACATCGCAGAGATTTGAATGATACTCCTCACGATCCCCTTTCAGGAGGACATCCATGTTGAACGGTTTTCGAACCCCCGCGCGGCTCGCCGTGGCATCGCTCGTCGTCGCGGCGTGCCTGGGAGCATTTAGTGTGGCCTGCGGACCGGCCGAAGCCGGAGAGAACCCCATCGTCGTAATGGAAACGTCAATGGGTGATTTCGTTATCGAGCTCGACGCGAAGAAGGCACCGGTTTCGACAGACAACTTCATGACCTACGTCGATGAAAAGTTCTATAACGGGCTTATCTTCCACCGCGTGATTGCCAATTTCATGATTCAGGGCGGCGGCTTCACCAAGGACATGGTCAAGAAGAGCGGGCATCCGAAGATCGAGAACGAAGCGGATAACGGCCTGTCGAACAAGCGCGGCACGATCGCAATGGCACGTACGGCCGCGATCAACAGCGCCACCTCGCAGTTCTTCATCAATGTAAAGGATAACGCCTCTCTCGACTATCGGGGCCCGAACAAGTTCGGCTATGCGGTATTTGGTCAGGTCATCGAAGGGATGGATGTGGTCGACGAGATTCGTAGGGTGCAGACGGCCACGAAGAACGGCATGGGCGATGTACCGACGACTCCCGTCGTCATCTATAAGGCGTATCGGAAAGACATAAAGAAGGCCGTGAAGACAGACAAAAAAGAAGGCTGACAGATTAGGCCTGATGCCTGAAAAGACCCCGCCGGTGCGATTATCGGCGGGGTTTCTTATTGCTCACGAATCATCTCGAGGAAGGCCGCTTCGTCGATGATCTTTATGCCCAGCTTTTCAGCCTTTGCGTGCTTCGACCCGGCTTTTCCTCCGGCTACGACGATCGTCGTTTTTTTCGTCACGGTACTGGTGGTCTTTGCTCCCCGCCGCTTGACCTCCGCGGCCGCCTGTGTCCTGGAGAGCGTCTCGAGCGAACCGGTGAAAACGAACAGCTCGCCTTCGAGCTCCATTGTGCGGCTCTGTCTGATTTCCTTGCAGGTGACACCCGCTTTTATGATTTTCTCGACCATCTTTGCGTTTTGGGAATCGTCGAAGAAACGTTTGATCTCCCTGGCAATCACTGGCCCGACACCGTCGATATTCGAGATCTCCTCGATCGAGGCTTTCGCCAGCGTTTCGATGCGTGGAAAGTGTTCGCTCACCACATCGGACACGGTGGTCCCTACGTTGCGGATACCCAACGCGTAAAGCAACCTGGGAAGGGTCGTCTGCTTCGATCGCTCGATTCCAGCAATGACGTTCTCGGCGGATTTCTCCGCCAATCTCTCGAGCGGAATCAGGTCATCGATGCGAAGGCCGTACAGGTCTGCGGGGTTCCCGACGAGCCCTTCCTCAACGAGCTGCTCGACGAGTTTCTCTCCCATCCCCTCGATGTCCATGGCATCGCGAGAGGCAAAATGCCGAATCCGCTCCTTCACCTGTGCCGGACATTCGAGATTGGGGCAACGCGTCACGGCCTCGCCCTCGGGCCGAACGACCTTCGTGTTGCAGACCGGGCAGTGCGCGGGCATCACAAACTCGGTCTCTTCGCCGGTCCGCAGGTCCGGAATCGGCGCGACGACTTCGGGGATCACGTCACCCGCCCGCCGGACGAACACCCAGTCCCCGACGAGCACACCCTTCTTTCGAATCTCGTCCTCGTTGTGCAGTGTGGCGTTGGACACGGTTACACCTCGGACCACCACCGGTTCGAGCCGCGCCACGGGAGTCAACGCACCGGTGCGCCCGATCTGGATGTCGATGCCGAGGATTCGCGTTTTCTCTTCCTCCGCGGGGAACTTCCACGCAATCGCCCACCGGGGTGATCGCGAACGAACGCCGGCTTTACGCTGCACGTCGAATCTGTTCGCCTTGATCACGACCCCGTCCATTTCGTACGGCACCTTGCTGCGCCCTTTCAAAAGCTCATCGTAGAACGCGGCGACATCGTCTCCCGTCCGACATCGCCGTGCCAACGGATTGGTCCGAATCCCCCATTCCCGAACAGCGACCAG
>JAPUJU010000232.1 GCA_027296025.1 bacterium | reverse complement strand
AAGGGATGCTCCTGGGCCGCAATCCTCATCGGCCCGGGAACGATCCCCTGGACGGCAGGAGAACACAACGGGGTAGTTGGAGCGTTTGTAAACGCGGGGGACCCGTGGGGTTTCGAGGTGGTCGCGGCCGCTTGTTCAGCGGTGACTCAGGTTGCCGGCGACAGGCTATCCTGAAGAGGGAGGCTTCAGATGATGAAGATGGTCAGGGTCATCGAGTTGGGGAGAGAGCAAGCAACCGGTTTCTGATCCGAGTTTCCCGCGTCCGTGAAACAGGTCTTTCGGATCAATCTATGGGTACCAGCCGCTGCAATTCCTCAAACCAGTTCTGGACTACCACCAGTTGTTTAAGCTCCGGAATATCGAAGTCTTCCATGATGATGAGAATCCGTTTGCCGTCCGGTGTGATATCGTAAGAGAAAGACCCTGGGGGGGTGTTTTTGGCTGCAGCTGGCATCGAAAGAATTTTTTCGGTGTCCAAGGGTCGAAATCCGTCGGCCCGATCGAGGTACATCATCATCAGATCATCAAAGTGTCGGTAGTAGATCCTGTCGCCATCGGGATGCCATAGCGGAGCCTCACCTGCGGCAATATGAATCACCCGTTGCGGGTCGCTTAGCGGTGAAATGAAAACGTCAAATCCATCGGCTCCACTCTGTTTCGACTGATAGGCGATCCAATCTCCTCTTGGTGAAAACGACGACCCGGCTTCGTATGCATCCGTGTTCTTCCAAGGAGACCGTTCTGATTTCCCGAGATCGTAGATCCAAATGTCCCCAGTCAGATTCGATACGCCGCTGGTGTAGGCCAGCGTCGAATCATCCGGCGATATCGCAATATCAAAAAGCACTCGGTTCTCGTCTCTTACAATGGAAACCACGTCGCCGCCGCCGTCGGCTCGCATTCGAAAGATATCCGGCAGGCCGTTGCGGTCGGAGCTGAAATAGACGAACTCGCCACTACGACTCCAGATCGCCTCGAAGTCAGCCAATGGATGGGGCGTCAAGTTTTGTCGCCCGGGCCGATCCAACTGTTGGATCCATACGTCGCTCCGGGAGCGGCCAATCGTCACCAACGCCACGAGGTTCGTCTCGACTTGCCGGAGGGCCACACGATTGCCATACGCATCCGCCGGCGCATGGGAAACATACTCCAGCGTGCGTTGTTCTAAATCGATCCATGCCAGTCGGCGCCCGAAATTCCGGCTGGCTGCTTCAGCGTAAACCAATGTTCCGTTCCCTCCTTCGCTCACTGCAAAAACCTCAATGTTGAAGAACGGATTGATCAAGACTTCCGAAACCACCTCGGTTTCGGGGCCTGTCACTTCAAAACTCTCCATATCAAATGGGACCGCCCACAGAGAACCCGCCTTCCCATAGATCACGTGACCCGACGACACGTATCGACCGTACGATCCAGTGGCGACGAACTCGACTCGATCCGGGTCCAGCGCCGATTGCGCTATAATCCGCCCATCTTGCAGCTCGCCGTGGCTCACTGTGTAAAGAATCCCCTTCTCATCAGGCAGGATCTGCGGAAAGAAATGATTATACGCGCCTCTATTGACATCGGGCTTGGTTAACTCTTGCGCCGGACCACCTTCGGCCTCCACTTGCGTCAGTCCCAGTCCCCTCGCCGGTCCGGAACAAAAAACGATCTTTCCCGAACCCCAGTCGGCGCCATGAATGAAGGGCGCTGCCGCAACCGACTTGTGTTCCGAGCCTCCCAGTAGTACGGTTCTTATCTCAGGTCTCTCAGGTCCCGTGCAATACCCCAGGCTTTTGCCATCGTCCGAGAAAAACGGATTGATGGCATCAAGTGTGTTGCGAACCGGCCTCGATTTCCACTGCTGGAGTGAGCGAAGGAATAGTTCTGTAGTACCGTTTGACCGCCGCCCGGTGAATACGACCTGTGAGCCGTCGGGCGATACATCAAAGTTGATTGGGGATCGACTGGTGTCGAGCGTGACCCCTTCAGGCAAAGGCATCGCCAAGACTGAGAGCGTAGGTGATCCATCCCGCACAGGCCCCAGACGCCCTTCGTTGAAGAGCAACCAAAGAAAGAGCAGCAGCAGCGTGGCCACCAGGACCCAGGGCCAACTGATTCCAAGCCAATGCTTCACAAGCCGCTCAGTGTGAGGCCGTTGCGCCCTCTCACCGTTGTCGGCATACGTCACGTCGGATAGCTCGATCCGTGCGTCGCCTATGTCGCGGAGGCGTAGAACGGGATCTTTCTCGAGACAGCGGCGCAGAAGCGTCCGAAGACTCGGCGGAGTCAGTCCTGGAAGCCGCTTCAAGTCGGGCTCGCTCTCGAGAATCTTCGCCAGCGTGTCGGAAGCCGTCTCTCCTTCAAACGGCCGCTTGCCCGTGAGCGATTCATACAGACAACAACCGAAGGCCCAGATATCCGTACGTTTATCGACAGGTCTACCACGAGCCTGCTCTGGGCTCATGTAGGAGGGCGTACCGAGGATCATACCGTCACTCGTGATGTCCGTCGGCGCTGGCCAGGGTTGAGTAGCCTCATCGAGAGTCGAAGAAGAAGCGATCGACAACCGCTTGTCGAGACCGAAGTCGAGGATCTTGACTCTCCCTTCTTCGGTGATCTTGACGTTGGCGGGCTTCAGGTCACGGTGCACGATGCCCTGCTCATGGGCGGCCTCCAGTCCCTCCGCAATCCGAACGAACACGGACAGTGCTTCGTCCATCGGGATCGGACCGCTCTTCAACCTCTCTTCGAGCGTCTTTCCGGGGACCAACTCCATCACCAGGTAGTTCGTGTCACCCTGGCTCTCCAGTCCATGGAGGACTGCGATGTTCGGATGATTGATCGAGGCTAACGTGCGGGCTTCACGCTCGAATCGCTCCAGACGATCCGTGTCCCTGGAGAACTCCTCGGGGAGGACCTTGATCGCCACCTCGCGGCCGAGCTTCGAGTCACGAGCGAGGTACACCTCTCCCATGCCGCCAACTCCGAGGAGTTCGCCGACTTCGAAGTTCCCGAGCTTGGTGCCGGCGTGTAGGGCTTTCCTGCTTCCCTCCATATAGCTCCCTTGATTTGCCTCGAAGGTTTGAACAATCTGCGTCGACAAGCGTGAACCGCAAGCATTATCTCAAATCGCGCTGTCGATTGCACCGCCGCCGTCACCAGTTCTCGGCACCCTCTACCTGACCATTCGAGACGAGAAATTGGCGGTTTCTCGAATTCTGAGAGACTCCAGAGGAAGACAGGATCCAGAAGTCGTCCGGTTCCACAAGCTGCGGGGCCTTCTGCTCCACCTCGGCGCGCCTCGCCTGCCAGCTCTCCCCCCAAGATTGGCCACAGTCTTGCCGATACCTTGGTGGGGTGAACATTCACCTGGCGATGGCCAATGCGAGTTCGCCCGGAGTCTCGAGGGACA
>JAPUJU010000231.1 GCA_027296025.1 bacterium | reverse complement strand
CGTCGCTTGTCACGCGAGTCACCAAGCGCCCAACGGGAGTGCGATCGAAGAATTTCGTCCCCATTCTCTGGAGATGAATAAAGATCTCCAGCCGCAGGTCACGCATCACTTGCTGTCCGGTGTAGTGCATCACATATGTTTGAAAATAGCGGGCCACGAAACCGGCCAGGAGCGACCCGACGTAGAGCAGCGCGAGAAAGTCGAGTCCCGCGAGTGGATCCTCCGGAAGCCAGGGATCCAACGGGGACGTTGAGGCCGAGTCGAACCCGAGATACCGATCGATCGCGACCTTCGTCAGATACGGTCCCGTCACGGCCAACAACGAGTGGATGATCAACAGCACGACCGACACCGCGACGGCGGGTCGATACGGGCGCAAGTAGGCGGTGAGGCGTGTGACCAGGCGTGCATCGTACATCTTTGTCGGCGACTTTTCTTCTTCGCCGCTCGCGAGGTTCCGCCGCATAGATTCAGACAAGCTCGAGTTCCTCCTCGAGTTGTTGTCTCTGACTCAACTCCCAATAGCGGCCCCGGGCGCGCAGAAGTTCCTCGTGCAGCCCTTCCTCCACGATACGCCCGTGTTCGAGAACAATGATGCGGTCGGCCAGCCGGGCAGCGGAAACCCGGTGCGTAATCAGCAGCGTTGTCCGATTGCGCATCACCGCTTCGAGATTCTTCAGTATCCGCTCCTCGGTCTCGGCGTCGACGCTCGATGCAGCGTCGTCGAGAATCAGGATGCGGGGGTTGGCCAACAGGGCGCGGGCAATGGAAACTCGTTGTTTCTGGCCGCCGGAAAGATTGATTCCCGTCTCGCCCAGGAACGTCTCGTAGCGATCGGGAAACGAGTCGACTTCCGCTGCGATCTGCGCGATTTCGGCGGCCTCGGCGACCTCCCAGTCTTCCGAACCCAAAGCCCCGAAGGCGATGTTGTCGCGAATTGTGCGGCCGAACAGAAAGGTATCCTGCGGAACAAAGCCCACCGCGTGGCGCAACGACCTCAGCGGCAGCTCTCGGGCATCCGAACCGTCGACGAGAACTTTCCCTTTCTGAGGATCGAACAGCCGCGCTACGAGGCTGGCGAGGGTTGTCTTCCCGCTCCCGGTGGGTCCCAGGACGGCCACTGTCTGCCCGGCCGGGATCACGAGGTTGATGTCCTCAACCGCTGGGCGCGACGAGCCCGGATACGTGTAGGTAACATCTTGAAACTCGAGATCTCCACGAACCTCGGTGAAGGCATCTTCCGTCTCGGCCAGACCTTCGATTTCAGGGCGCTGCATCAGGATCTCGTTGAGGCGGCCGAGAGAGGCCGTGCCGCGTTGCACAAGATTGACCACCCACCCAAATCCGATCAACGGCCACGTGAGCACCGTCATGAAGCTGAGAAACATCACAAACGAACCCAAGGTTATTGAACCCTCAAGCACGCGCCGCCCGCCGTGCCACATCACAATCACGTACGTCAGCCCAATCAGAACCTCCAGCAAGGGGTAGAAGCGGCCCCAGAGCCGAATCAACTTGACGTTCTCGCCCACAAGAGAATCGCTCTGGCGGCGAAACCGCTCGATGCCGACATTCTGTTTGGAGAAAGCTCGCACGATCCGGATATTACTCAACTGCTCCTGCACCGTCGAGCTCATCTCCGCGTAGTGTTCCTGTACGTGCTGAAAACGGTCGTGAATTCGTTTTCCGAAGAAGCTTACCGTTAGTGATACGGCTGGTATCGGGATGAAGACGAGGCAGGTCAGACGCCAGTCGGCCAGGCTCATCACGGCCAAACCGGCGGCGAAGACGACGAGAAATTCGGCGCTGTACATGATCCCGGGGCCCAACAAAAGGCGAACCGCTTCCATGTCGTTCGTCACACGCGACATCAAGTCGCCGGTGCGATATGAGCGGTAGAAGCGTTGCGAAAAGGACAACAAGCTCGCAAACAGGTCGTGCCGCAGGTCATACTCGATATCGCGGGAGATACAGATCAGGATCCAGCGCATCCAGAACTGTAAGACTCCTTTGACCAGGGCGATCGCCAGCAAAAGTCCGACCCATTGGCCTAGGACCGCCATTCGAAAGCCGCCGCTCAGCTCGTCAATGCTGAACTTGATCACGACCGGAATTCCGACGGTCAACAGACTCTTGGCCAGCAGGGCAAGGAAACCTGCCGCAAAGCGCCAGCGGTATCGGATCAGGTAGGGGACAAGCGTCCGCAGGGTGGAAATCATGCAACGTCCAGGAGTGATCTCACTCGATCCAGGAATTCACGGTCTTCACGGCTTCCATGAAGAAGACCTTCTTGCCCGGCCGGGTTTTCCACCACTCGTCAGGCTCGAAGTACGGATTGGGAGCCGCTGCAACGATGTATTCGACACCGCCGCCGGCCCGCTCGCGAAAAATCTGCCGCGTCCGCCGCGTGTGGAAGTTTGACGTGACGATAATCGCCTTGGCGGTGCCTCGCCGGCGCAGCTCCGCGTCAACCCGTTCAGCCTCCTCTTTCGTGGACTGGACGTGCATGGGAAAGGCCTCGAAAATTTCGCGCGGCGCTCCCTTCTCCACCGCGAAGTCGATCGCGAGCTCAGACTCATAGTGTCCGTAGTGTCCTGGAGGACCCGTGACGAGGATTTTAGGAGCGAGGTCGCGCTGAACCAAACCAACAGCAGTCATGATACGAAATCCCGTTCCATCTCCGGCCAACACAACAATGATTTCCGCTGGTTCGAGAGGATCGGGCTGAACCAGGAACTCACCCGCGGCCGTCAAGATCGGCGTCCTTAGAGCATAGGTAATCCAACAGCACACCACGAAGGCCAGCAACCGCACCA
>JAPUJU010000230.1 GCA_027296025.1 bacterium | reverse complement strand
ATCCGCCACTCCGCGTTTCTCGCAGGGGATCCGCGAATCTTGATTCTGGCGTTCCTGGCCCTCGTCGTCGGGACATTTCTTGTGTCGAGCGGCGGCGGTCTGCTGGTCGTTTTCGCCTACATGATCCTTCTGGCGCGTTTCGGTGGCCTCCCGTCAACGACCCTTGTCAGCACGCTCAGGAACCTCTCGTTTTTTCTTATCCTGATTGTGGTGGTCAACGGCTACTTCGTTCCGGGCCGCCCGCTGCCGGGGCTGCTTCGATTTCTGTCTTTCGATGGCCTCTCCTCCGGTGTTTTTTTTGCCCTTCGGGTAGTCGTGCTCATCTATTCGGTGACGGTTTTCTTAAGGATCACCTCACAGGAGGCCCTCGCAAAAGGCCTGGCGGGGATCATCTCTCCGATCTCCCGCTCCCTCGCTCAGCGTGTCGCGCTGTACGGATTCCTGTGCCTGGGGTTTTACCCGTTTTTCGCTGATGAGGTCCGGCGGATCCAGGTGGCCCAGCGTTTCCGGGGAGGAGGTCTCGGCGGTGGGCTGCGAAAGCGCCTCATCGGAGCTCGTCTGCTTCTCGTTCCCGTTATCGTCTCGGCGATTCACAGGTCAGGGCACCTTGCCATGGCCGTCGAGGTGAGGAATATTCGATCGACAATCCAGCATCTGCTGGTGCTCGGACCCCCGCGGTTCAATGATTTTCTGTTCGCCGTAATCACATTGTCTGTGTTAATGGTGGCTCTGTTGATACGATCCTGAAGCCCGGCGGGGGATGATGCGCAACTTCAAGTTGACGTTGGAGTATGACGGAACCGACTTCCACGGTTGGCAGAGACAGCCCGGTCTGCGAACAGTACAGGGGACGATCGAGGGGGCCCTTGAAGAAATCGTCGGCCGCAACGTGCCGGTCGACGGCGGCGGTCGAACCGACGCGGGCGTCCACGCCTTCGGTCAGGTCGCCAGTGTGAAGGCGGAAACCCGCCTGGAGACGGAGGAGTTTCACCGGGCGCTTTCCGCGAACCTTCCCGAGGACATCAATGTCTACGACGTCGAAGAGGCAGCTGCAAAGTTTCACGCCCGGTTCAGTGCGACCAGCCGCCGGTACGTGTACTATCTTCGAACCGAGACTACAGCGATTTGGCGACGTTTCGCGCATGTCGTCACCCATCCGCTTGACATCGCCCGTATGCAGGCCGCCGCGGGTGCGCTCGTTGGCCAACATGATTTTTCGAGCTTCACACCGAACCGATCGATCGACACGCATCCCGTCTGCGACGTCATGGAGGCCACGGTCGAGGATGTCGATGAGGTCATCTCCGTCACCCTGGTGGCAAACCATTTCCTGCACCACATGGCCCGGGTGATCGTGGGGACGCTGATCGATGTCGGGAGGGGCAAGATTGCGGTGGAACAGATCAAGGCTATCCTGAGTAAAAAGGATCGTACGGCGGCCGGGCCCACGACCCCGCCAAATGGGCTATTCCTGATGGAAGTCCGTTACGACGATTGACTTGGACTCTGCAGCCGGAATTACCTATTATGGGTTTTTAGCCCCCGCAGTGAAGCAGAGGTGATTCACCCACCGTGGACGTATTCGAAAACCGAAGCCGATTCGGGCCTCTACCGTATGTATTCGGGGCTCTTCTGGGAGTCTCTCTCGGCCTGATCATTGTGTCCGGTGTCCTGTTCTTCAGGTCGTCGCGCGGGACCGAAAGCGGGACGCCGTTCGCGAACGCGTCCATCGATCCCGGAGCGATCGACCCCTCGATTACGGCAAGCCGTCAGAATGCCATCATCCTGGCGACGCGGCGCGTGTCGCCGGCCGTCGTCAGCATTACTTCGCGGCATACCCGGGTCTACCGGCGCAACACGCGTTCACCGTTTGCCAGGGACTGGCTGAGAATCTGGGGGATCCCGGAAACCTTCACAAAACAGGTCTCCTCTCTCGGGTCCGGAGTTGTCATAAGTCCGGACGGCTATGTCCTGACGAATGACCATGTCGTTCGAAACGCGGAGATCATCGAGATCACGCTCGCGACCGGTCAGACCCTCGAGGCGTTCGCGATAGCAAACGCGCCGGATTTTGATCTTGCACTTCTGAAGGTCGAGGAGGACAACCTGCCGTTCGCCGTGCTCGGTAACTCTGATAGCCTCCAGGTTGGCGAGTGGGCGATAGCGATCGGCCAGCCCTTCGGGCAGCTGCTCTACGACACGCAGCCGACGGTCACAGTCGGTGTGATCAGCGCACTGCATCGCTTTGTCGTGCAGGATCCAAACTCCGACCAGAAGTGGTTCAACGATATGATTCAGACGGATGCGGCCATCAACCCCGGCAACAGCGGGGGTCCCCTTGTCAACGCCCGTGGCCAGGTCGTCGGTATCAACACGTTCATATTCAGTACGAGTGGGGGGGGCAGTGTCGGAATCGGGTTTGCGATTCCCATCAATCGCGGGAAATGGGTCCTCGAGGAGATGCGCAAGTACGGGCGCGTCCGGGAAATCTGGGTGGGTTTGACGGTGCGCGCGATCACTCCGCAGCTCGCGGCGACTCTTGACATCGAGGCCATTCGCGGCCTGCTGATCAGCAAGATTGACGACGACAGTCCGGCGGAGCAGGCGAAGCTCAAACCCGGGGACTTGATCATGGAGATCAACGGCGTCAAAGTGACGACGGTTCAACACGCGAACCGGCTCATCTTCGGCGCCAAAGTAGGCGATAAACTGCGTTT
>JAPUJU010000023.1 GCA_027296025.1 bacterium | reverse complement strand
TTTCGTTCCACGCGACCGGGACGGCGGGAGGAAAGCGATACGTCCGCGGTTTTCAGAAACCGATGATACGTCGTGCGGACGCACTTCTCGCGGTGGCGGAGGAACATAAGCGATACCTCGTAGACGCTGAAGGCCTGGATGCCCGCCAGATCACGGTGATCCATAACGGTGTCGACCCGAATCGTTACCGGCCGGGACCGGCGCCGGATGAACTGGCCCGGGAGCTGGGGTTTGATGGAAGTGAGTGCATCGTCATCGCGGTCGGTTCCCTGAAACCGCTGAAGGGGTTCGACTTTCTGCTGCGTGCGGCAGCGGGCGCGTTCGCGAACCGGAAAGACCTCCGCCTCGTTATCGTCGGCGACGGCGCCGAGCGCAACTCCCTCGAAGCCCTGAGCGAATCGCTCGGCGTTCGGGACAGAGTGACATTCACAGGAGTTCGCAGGGATGTCGATGCGTTGCTCCGCATGAGCGATCTGCTGGTTCTTTCGTCGTGGACCGAAGCGTTTCCGAATGTTGTGCTGGAGGCCATGGCGACGGGCCTGCCCGTTATCTCCACGGATGTTGGCAGTGTGCGCGAAGTCGTGCGCGAAGGCGAAAACGGCCTGATCGTTCCGCCCAAAGACGTCGATGCCCTTAACTCGGCGCTTCGGTCGATGCTGGCGGACCCCGGCCGCATGGCGACGTTCGGTGAGGCCGGGCGGAAAATCGTTGAAGAATCTTTCAGACTCGAGGACATGTGTCGAAAACGGGAGCGCGTATTTGCTAACATACTCTGCTGATGGAACCTCGCGTCGGAGATGACGTAGAGGAACAAAACGGGAATGAACCGAGTCAAATTTACACTGGAATCACGGGGGCCGATCAACCTCGTCAAACGGGCGCACCAGGTGCTTTCGCGGTTCGGGCCGACGCCGGATCGCATGGGCAAGCGCTTCGATCGCTTTATGGATCTGCTTGATCGCTACAACTGCAGGCCGAGCTTCCCCATTACCGCGCTTCCGATGAGCCGAAATCCCCGCTTTGCACACCGGTTACTGGAGCGCGGCGCCGAACTCGCTGTCCACGCGTTCACGCACATTGACCTGACGACGCTTTCGCTAGAGCAACAATCGGAACACATGGGCAAGGCGATTCAACTTTTTCGCAAGGACAGCATCCCGTTTACCGGATTTCGCGCGCCGTATCTCCACTGGAACGAAGACACGATGAAAGTCATCGAACGTTACCAGTTTCGGTACAGCAGCAACGAGGTTCTCATATGGGACGTGATCGACCGGGAGGGATTGAGTGCCGAACAACAGGACGGATGGGAGAAGGCGAAGGCGTTCTACAAACCGCTTGCCGCCGAGAAAAATTTCGCCATGCCCTCGCGCCGGCGTGGCTTCGTTGAGATTCCGGTATCGCTCCCGGACGACGAAATCATGCTCGATCGCATGTACATGAAGGATCCGGAATTGCTCGGCCAGACGTGGCAGCGCATTCTGGAAAAGACGCATGCGCGTGGCGAGCTTTTCACCCTGCAGTTGCATCCTGAACGAATCGGCTTCTTCACCGATGCCCTGGCGGAAGTTCTCGCGACTGCCCGCGGCAAGAGCCCGAGCGTGTGGCTGGCGACGCTTGACGAGATCGCGCAGTGGTGGGTCGACAAATCGGGTAACACGGCGGAGTTCGTTCGTGAGAACGGTGAGTATACGGCCCACATAAAGGCATGCAACGGCACGTCGCTCTACCTGCGCGAAAACGGTGTGGAACGCGTGATTGAGACGGGCGATATTCACGTCCGCAGTGACAACCGTCCGTGCGTCGGAGTTGCGCCCGGCAGCGAACGGCGCGCAATCCAGATGCTTCAGGACCGCGGATACATTGTCGATGTCGGTGGTGGCTCCGAGGACTTTGCCATTTATTTCGGCAAACTCGACGATACCTCGTACGCAGTCATTCGCACACTTCTCGATCAGCTTGATGCGTTCGCCGGGCCGCTTCTCAGGTTCGGCGCCTGGCCACACGGAAGCCGCAGTGCCATGTCAGTGACCGGTGACATCGATGCACTGACGTTGTGGGATTTTCTTCATCGGTTTCGCGGCGCATAGCCGCGAACCTTCCCGGAGGCGCCATGTCGTCCGCACAGAAAATTGTAGTCCTCTCGGAAGATCTTTCGGAGCCGTGGGATGAAGGGATCAAAAAGTTTGCGTACTGCGTCGGGAAGGCTCTGAAGACGCTCGGTGATGTGCTGATGATCAATGTGGACCGCAGTGGTGTGGGAGGAGAAACCGTACTCCGCGTGCCGGGCAGCCGGACCTTCCTGAGCCGCCCGTTGTCCGCGGCCATTCGCGGACATGAGGCCGACCGCATCTACTACGTTCCATCGCCTTCGAACACGACGTCGAGCTTTGGCCGCGCCGCCGTATTGCGGCGGATCGCGCCGGCGGCCAGGATCGGGATGGTCGCACTCATTCCACGGGAGTTATCCCCCGGTCTGCTTCCGTTGCTTCGATGGGCGGCTCCGGATGTCATCTGGGTGCCGTCCTATCGGTCGTTGCTTCGCCTGTCCCGGGCACGTATTCCCGGTGAGGTGTTGCCGGTCGGCTACGACTGCGGTGTTTTTTCGCCAGCCACCTCGGACGAACGAACGGCCCTGCGCGAGAAGTATGCTGTGCCGCGTGAGGCATTCGTCGCACTCCACGTCGGACATATTCGACCGAAAAGAAACCTCGGCGCGCTTACCCGCATGTGCGCTCTGGAGGGGGTGCGTGTCATTGTCATCGGCAGCACGAGTACGCCCGAAGACAACGGCATTCGCGCACGTCTCGAGTCGGCCGGGGCGCACGTCATTCGGGAGTTCGTCGACGTCGCCGAGTTTTACCGGCTGGCCGATTGTTACGTGTTTCCGGTGCGTGACACCGAAGGATGCGTGGAGATGCCGCTCAGTATCGTCGAAGCGCTTGCGTCGGGTCTGCCGGTCTTGTCAACAGCGTTCGGCGGAGTCCGGGATTTTCTTCTCGATGGGCCGGATGTCGTGTACTGGGAACAGGAAGACGAGTTGCTCGATGCGGTCGGTAAACTGATGGCCAACGGACGTCCGAAGATCCGGAACATGAACGCTTTCGCCTGGGAACACATCGCGGCGACGATGACGAAGAGACTCTCGTACGCGGCAACACCATGACAAACGACCCGCTGATAACAGCCGCAGAGTTGTCCAGCCCGTGGGTAACCGCTACGCTACCGGAACTCCAGGGTCCCGCACACGAGACGGTCGCGAAAATTCTCCGCCGGAATCACGTATCGTTTCTGGCCATGGAGAAAAAGTTCGGGCTCGCGCTCAGGGAATCCGCATGGCGTGAGGCGCTGCAGGCGGAGCGAAACGAGTTCGATGTGCACCGCGCCGAGTTCGAACGGATACGCCGGGATTTTGAATCCAATGGAATCCGCACGATGCTTTTCAAATCGACGGGGCTCTACCCGTCGTTTCCGCATATGAGCAGCAACCTCGATGTCCTTGTGGAACAGGGCAAGGCGAACCTCGGGCGCCGTCGCCTGTGGGCGCTCGGTTACGTTGAACTGGTCAACGTCGAAGAGCCTCTGAAGTTTCTCTTTCGAAAATTCTCAGGCGACGGAACCCGCTTTACGTTTCATCTGCACGAGGCAGTCGGCTGGGGCGTTCCGTTTCTCGACGTCGATGACGTGTGGAAAGGCGCTCGTATCGCGGCGGATGATCCGGTGGTGACGATTCCCGGTGTGGAGGAGGCACTTCTCGTCACGCTCTCGCACTGGTTTTACGAAGACAAAGCATTGACCCTGCAGAATCTTTTCCTGACGGCGCACGCGCTTCGGAATCTTCCGGACGGCGGTTTCGCGAGCGCCGCCCGCCACGCAGAGCGATGTGGTTGGGTGGATGGTTTCTACGGAGCACTGCACGTATTCGACCGGTCGTGGCGTCTCTGTTTCGGCGAAGACGGCCTTGACGAGGCGGCGCGGGCCGACGTGGACGCTGGTGTCTGCCGGTGTGGCGTGGCGATGCGGTCGCTGCTCCGCCGCACCGAGTACCGGGAAAACTACCTGGCGACGGAACCGTTTCTCCTGAACAAGGTTGTTTACTATCAGAAAGTTTTCGCGGACTCCCGCAGACCCTTCGCGCGGCAGCTCGCGGACTTGTGGAAAACGCTCTTGTGGGCCGTGCGCTGGAAGCTGCATGTGCGCAGCCAGCCCGGACATTTGATAACGATCAGCGGTTGTGACGGGTCGGGTAAAACCGTGCAAACCGAACGGCTCGAGGAAGTCGTGCGCGTTTGTGACCTGCGGGTAAAGATTCTCTGGGCACGTGGGGCGTCGTCCGGGGTGATGGGTGCACTGATTCGCTTTGCAAAGGCGGTCACGGGACGCGGGGGCGCCGGTGAGCCGGTTTCCGCCAACGAAGAACAGAAAATGGAAAACCGGAGAGAAGCGGCTCGGAATCCGGTCCTCCGTTGGTTGTTCGCGTTCTTTTTCAGCCTCGATCTCGGATGGGTCTACATCCTGAAGGCGCGCTGGTACCTCGCGACCGGGCACGTCCTGATCTGTGACCGTTACCTGATCGATGCGTTCGTCGACTTCGGGCTCTATACGGGCATCGATCCTTCAGCGGCACCTCTTCCCTTGCGGATACTCGATGCCCTCAGCCCGTTGCCGCGTGCGGCGTTTCTTCTGGATGTGGAACCTGACGAAGCGCTCCGGCGAAAGCCCGAGGAGGGCGGGACAGCCCATCTCGATGCAGCCCGACGGATGTTACTCGTGGAGGCCGCAGGGCGGGGCGTGCAGGTTATTCCGGCGACTGCAGGCGTTGATGAAACGCACGAAGAAATTGCCCGTGTGAGCCTGAAAGCGTTTCTCGAACGTTACCGCACGCTGGGCAACTGGCTTCTTGCCTCCAATCCCGAACAACTCAACCCGGGTGTGTGGCGAATGCGCAGGGACGGCACGCCGTGAACATCCTCGTCTTCACGAACATGTACCCGTTCGGCGCGATGCCGTTTTACGGATCTTTCGTACGAGACGAAGTCCGGGGGCTTCAGAACGCGGGTTGCGACGTGGACGTTCTGTTCATCAACGGCAAGGCGAACAAACTCAGTTACTTCGTGTCACCGTTCCGGCTCGGCGCCGCACTGCGCCGGAAACGATACGATATCGTTCATGTACACCACTCGTTCTGCGGCTTCGTAGCGTCGTTTCCAAAGCGCCTTCCTATTGTGTGGACGTTTCACGAAGGAGAGATCGCCGGCGACTCCGTCGGCGCGACGAGACGTCGCCCTGCCAAGGTGCTCACGTATTCCAAAAGGCTCAAGCGATTCGTCGCGCGCCGCGCGGACAGGGTGATCGTTGTGGCCGAATATCTGAAAGAGCCGCTTGGGAGGCCCGACGCGACAACCATACCGTCCGGGCTTGACGTGGAACGCTTTGCTCCGATGGATCGCGCGAGCGCGATCATGGCACTTGGCCTCGACGCAGGCAGGCGATACGTACTTTTTCCATCGTCGCCGTCACGGCTCGAGAAACGTTATGACCTTGCAAAGTCGGCCGTCGATCGACTTCGTTCGGACGGAGTATCCGACGGGATCGAGCTGCTCTGCCTCGATAACGTGCCGCACGAAAAGGTGCCGTTGTATATGAATGTGTCTGAAGTACTGTTGATGACTTCCGAGTGGGAGGCATCGCCCGTTACGATTCGTGAGGCGCTTGCGTGCAACCTGCCCGTTGTCAGCACCGACGTCGGAGATGTTCGTTTGCTCGTCGAACCGATTGACGGGTGCTACGTCGTGGAAGACCGGGCCGAGCCGATTGCAGACGCACTCGGCCAGGTGCTTGCGGCCGGTCACAGGATCGAGGGGCGTGAGCGGGTGAAGCGGTTTTCACTGGAAAATACGGCGAAGAAAATTGTCGACGTATACCGGGAGCTCATCGAGTCATGAGGAAAATAGATGTCTGAGAGACGCTCCGACAGAGACCGCCGCGTGTGTTTTGTTCGGCACAATTATTTCCCTGCGGAACTGAGCGTTCGCCGCGAGGCGGAAACTCTTGTTCGTAACGGATACGATGTCTCAATGATCTGCCTGCGCGGCGAAGACGAGAAGTCGTTCGAAATGGTTGATGGAGTGTCGATTCACCGAATGCCGGTCGGTCACAAGCGTGGTAGAATTCTCAGGTACCTCTTCGAGTACAACGCCTTCTTCGTTCTGGCGTCGGTCAAGTTGCTCTGGATGCACCTCCGGCGGCCGTTTGGATTCATCCAGGTGAACACAATGCCGGACTATCTTGTGTTCGTGGCAACAATCCCCAAGCTGCTTGGCGCCCGTGTTGTTTTGCATATGCACGAGCCGATGCCGGAGCTCTACGGAACGATGTTTCCGAAGCCGTACCATGCGCCGATTATTTCTCTTATCAAACTATCCGAGAAGTTGAGTTTGAAGTTTGCCAACCATGCGCTGACGGTCACGCGCGAGATGCGTGAGAACTTTGGCCGACGAGGTGCCGATATCAACAACATCACCGTCATCGTCAACGTGCCGGATGAGAAAAGGTTCCGAAAGAAAGTTTACTGGGAGCGGATCGACGAGCTTGCCGAGCAGAAGAGGGAAAGAAGGCGGCAGGGGATTTTCAAAGTCATTACGCACGGTGCCATCGAGTTCCGCTACGGTCAGGATACCATCGTCGAGTCGCTCTCGAGGGTGCGGGAGCGCGTGCCGGGAATCGAGTTCCGCCTGCTCGGGAACGGCGCTTATCTGGACAACGTGCTTGCCCTCGCGCGTGAACTGAAAGTGGATGACCGAGTCAAGTATCTCGGCTACGTGAGTTTCGACGAGATGATCAACGAGCTTCTTTTCGCCGATGTCGGCGTAGTCCCGATGAAAAGCAATCCCTATTCGAATCTCGTCCACACGAACAAAATGTACGAATTCATAGCGCTCTGTAGGCCGGTCATTGCCACGCGGCTTTCGTCGGTATCGTCGTACTTTCCCGACGACAGCGTAGTCTACTACGAGCCGGGAAACGCCGACGATCTCGCCGACAAATTCTACTCGGTGTTCGCCCATCCGGAAGAGGTGGAGAGCCGCGTGAAAAAGGCGACGGAAATCTACGAAACATACCGGTGGGATCGAGAATCGAAGAAGTACCTTGGCGTCTACCAGGGTCTTACAGGCCGGTCCCGGCAGGAAACAGCCTCGACCTGAGCTATTCGGCGGATTCCGAGCTGCCCCGTTCGAACCACGAAACCAGCCCCTGGTACGTGGTTGCCCCGAAGTGTACGATAAACCCGAACGGAATACCCTGCTTGGCGATACCGGGGTCGTGAATAACGAGCACCTGTTCGCAGGTGTGAATCGACTGGCTGAGAATCATGCCGCGGTGGAGGGTCAGGACCGGCGACTGGTAATCGTGTTTCACGAAGTAGTCGAGGTAGTTGTTACCGAGCACGACCTTTCGAAGCACGCCGTCGTTGTTGACGTCCACGTTGTAGAGGTTCTTGCTCACTGGAATTACCGGTACGCCCGACACGTCCTTCATCGCTACCTCGTCGAGCAAGTCTCCGTCGTTGTTGAGGTCGACTTGGAGAACCCGTTCATCGAAGACGTCGTCCGCGCCGCGCGTAAGCGTCTCGTCGAATATGATCGTCCCACCGTTCCAGCCACCGCTTCCGTGGATCTCCACGCGGTTCTCCGCGTATACGATGCCGTGAAGAATGGTCAGGCGCTCGTCTCCGATGTCACCGGGAGTCGAGGCGAATCCGGTCCGGCGCGGCGTTATCTCGATGCTGCCCGCTGAAAGGATTGATGCGAACTCGCGCATGGCGTGACGATCGTCGGGCTCGGGGATCGGAATCGTCTGGGTATTTTCTCCCGCGTGGACAAAACGGTTTTCCCACGTATAAAGGCCACCCTCTTCATCGGTCCGGTACGTCTGAGTGAAGTGTGGACGCGTGGCTCCGCCGAGGATGAAACGACCCTCTGTGGGGAAGTGGTCGATAGTCGTGGTTCCGCCCGGAATCTTGATTTCCTTCGACGGCCAATCGTCGGGGTCGCCACTCGCGACGACGATCGTTCCGTGGATGATGATATTCGTCGGAAAGCTGCTCAGGTCAAGCACAGGGTCGTCGATGTAGAAGACGCCGCTGACCTCGACGGTTTCGTTCTCTCCGGATGCGTCGCAGTTCGGGCAGCCGAGCGTATTCCCTGGATCGATCTGCCCATCCCCGGCGCATCGCCAGCAAACGGTGCTGATGCGCATCTGATTTTCCAGCCAATCAATGAACACATTCGCCGACCTGAAGTAGTGTCCGTCGCCGTCGCCACTTATCGGTGTTGTGACGTGGGCTGTTGCCGGAGGGTAATGCGGTGTACCCGCCACGAGTTCGTAAAACATGACGAAGTCGGGTCGCGGATCAACAATCGGTCCGGCGGTCGGCTGGCCGACCTTTGCCCCGAGCGTGCCCTCGGCGATTCTGAGGTGACGCTCATCATTGATCAACGATTTTCCATCGACACTGACACGCTTTCCAACCACGCGGCCGGACCCGCGCGTGACGCTGATGTCCTGGGTGTCTCCGTCTCCGTTGAGGTCGATGCCGTGCATCCATTCGCTCAGATCGCTGAAAAGAAACATCGAGGCCTTGCGCAGCAGATGGATATCGGAGCCCCAGAGATCCCCGTACACCTGCGTCTGTTCGTTGGGGTTCCTGTCGCCGATCCGGATCGGTCCGACACTCGTGAGACTTCCGAAAATGGTGGTTCCCGAGTGGATACGCAGAGTGCCGCCGTCCCATGAGTTGTTGTGCAGGTCAGCGGGCACTTCGGTTCTGCCGGCGCCGTGATTTTCGATGTCGATTCGATTACCGGCCGCATATGCGTAGTCGAACGCGGACATGGCGCTTACCCACACGGCCTCGACCTCGCGCCGCATGCCGTTGATTTCGCTCGAGGCGACAATGCGGACGTAGTTCGGTGGTAGATCGTCGCCCATGGAGCGCGAGGTTTCGGGATCGTAGATTCGCACGTCGTAGATACCGTTTTCGAAGGAGATGTGGTTGAATCCATCCCGCCACTTCGGGTTCGAAACGAGTTCCTTGATCGATCGGTCGAGGGCTGTCTGCGCAATGTAGAAGGCGTGGGAATCCCCCTGTTGTGCCGTCTGTGACGGGACGTTGCGCCTGCCGTCGCGAATAAATGTGATTCCAGCGAGAATGACCGCGAGCGTGAGCAGAATCAGCAAGACCGTAGCCGATCTTGATCCTCGCCCGTGTCGAAACTGCCTGGTTGTCATTGTGTGGCTCCTACCAGCTGGATAGCACCTGGACGACCCCCGCGCGGGAGACTCTCACACTGTGAAGGCCGTTCTTCCCGTCGTTCAGCCGGAGCCAGACGGGACTTTTGTCGAAGTTGATCGTTCCGTCGGCTTCGATGTAAATCGAACTGTCCTTGAAGACGCTGGTGTCGCTGATGTATACGCCGCCCGGCAGTATCATCCCGTCGTCCGAAGGGTCTCGCCGCCAGCCGCCGCCATTGGCTTCGCGGTAAACGCTGAATGTCCGTTGGTTAGGGTCGTACACGATCCGGTGGCGGACACCCATTGCGTGAGCCTTTTCGCGAACCTGAAGCATTTTGCCGGATATCATGGCGCTTGCTTCCCGGAGCTCATTTGCTTTCGGGTGAGTGACGATGACGCCCGCGACCACGGCCAATGACACGGCGATGCAGCTCACAGCCGTTACGTAAGTCGACCTCTTCTTGGCCATATTCATCGTTACAGGGCGTTTCGGTGTTTCACGCGTGATGATCGTGAGTCGCTGATGGGAGCCGAACGATTGAAGCGTCCAATGGGACGCCGGTGGGGTAACAATCGCCCGGCCGCCGGGTTCCTTTTCTCGCCCGCGATGATCTGCAAAATCTGTTCCTCATATGGAGATGGATGGCGAGTACCGTGTGGAGACCTCCTTTAGACAACTCGACGTTGACAGGCGAGGCTCGCGGTCTTTAGTATGCCGTTTGGGTTTTGGCCGAATGAAGTTCAAATTCAGGGTTCTGAAGGTGTTTTGGGCTCGTTTGTCAAGGAGCACTCATGGCCGCGGCATCACGCACCAGGAAGACAAAAGGCAAAAAAAAATCGGCCAAGGCTGCGCAACGGAACCATACGAAGACCAAACCGAAGTCCAAACGGACGAAATCGGCCCTCCCGTTGTTCGACGGAATCGAAGACGCCGGAAAGAAAGCGAAGAAAGAAGCCAACGCCGTCGTCGCAGTTGCCGAGGAGCCGATCCCGGAGCAGGCTCCGCAGGGAAAGGCGAAGAAAGGCTACCAGACGGCTCAAACCATCGCGCTCCGTCAGCGCGAGATCTCGATCAGTGAGTTCTTCGCGAAGAATCGCCACCTGCTCGGTTTCGACAGTTTAGCCAAGGCACTGCTCACGGCGGTCAAAGAGGCGGTCGACAACTCATTGGATGCCTGTGAAGAGGCGGGGATTATGCCGGACATCCTCGTCGAGATAAAGGAGGTCGGCGAGAACCGCTATCGTCTCATCGTCGAGGACTCGGGTCCCGGTATTGTCAAGGCGCAGGTGCCGAAGATATTCGGCAAGCTGCTATACGGGTCGAAATTTCATATTTTGAAACAGGCGCGCGGGCAACAGGGGATCGGTATTTCCGCCGCCGTCATGTACTCGCAACTGACAACGGGCAAGCCGGTGAAAGTCCTGAGTCGGACCGGCTCGAGGCAGAAGGCCCACCTTTACGAGCTTCAGATCGATACAAAGAGAAACGCCCCGGTGATCATCCGGGACGAGACGGTGGACTGGGAGCGTCCGCACGGCGTCCACATCGAGATGGAAATTCTTGCCGCGTACAAGAAGGGACGGCGTTCCGTTGACGCCTACATGCACCAGGTCGCCATGGCGAACCCGCATGCGAGGTTCGTATACCGCCCGCCGAAGGGCCACGAAGTCACTTACGAACCACTCGATGACACGCTGCCCCCGGAAGCGAAAGCGATCAAGCCGCATCCGTACGGCGTCGAACTCGGCGTGCTTCTCGACATGCTCAAAATGACGAAGGCGCGGAACGTCAAAGGTTTTCTCGAGACCGAGTTTTCGAGAATGAGCGCGCGGCTCGCGACCGAGGTGCTCTCCGATGCGAACATTCGCGTGAAAACCTCGCCGAGACGGATCAACCGCGACCAGTGCGAAGCACTGATCAACGCATTTGGCCGGGCCAGGATCATGAAGCCTCCGACGAACTGTCTGTCGGCCATCGGAGAGGAGCTGCTTCTCAGAAGTCTTGAACGTGAGACCGGGGCCGAGTTCCTGACTGCGATCAGCCGTCCGCCTGCCGTTTACAGGGGAAATCCATTTCAGATCGAGGTCGGGCTCGCATATGGTGTGGTGGGGATGACGGCGGACGATACCATGCAGCTCAACCGGTTCGCGAACCGGGCCCCGCTCATCTACCAGCAGTCCGCGTGCGCCATCACGCAATCGGTGATCGGGACGGCGTGGAAGAGCTACCGCATCTCCCAGTCGCGCGGCGCGCTTCCGTCCGGTCCGCTTGTCCTTATGGTGCACATTGCCTCGGCGTGGGTACCGTTTACTTCGGAAAGCAAGGAAGCGATCGCGCATTACACGGAGATCATCAAGGAAATTAAACTGGCGCTTCAGGAGTGCGGCCGCCGGCTCGCACGTTTCATTCGTAAGGGAATCCGTGCGCAGGAGGAAGAGAAGAAGCGTTCCTACATCGAAAGCTACATTCCACACATCGGAATCGCGCTCCAGGAGATTCTATCGTTTTCCGAAAACGAAGAAACGCGGGTTGTGAACAAACTCAAGCAAACGCTGGAGCGAAGCAAAAAGAACTAACGCAAGCAGGAGGGCGTTTTGTCGAAAGAAGCTAACGTTGTAAAGAAGATCAAGATCGAGGCAACACGGATCAAGGGCGCCATTCTCAAGGGTTCGAAGCCCTCGATGAAGTTTCCGCTGCGCTCACTCTCCAACGTGACATACCGTCCGAAATCCGGTTTCTTCGAAATGCGCGGACGAAAAAAAGAGCGAACGCTGACGGTCAACACGGTGAAGACGTTCGCGCAGACGTTACGGATAATGGCGCTCTCGAAGGAGCTGATTGAAACCGACGACATTGCGACGAAGCGGGAGGCGTACTACGTTTCCAAGAACTGGGACTCGGCGCGCTTCAAAGAACAGACCGAGTCGGACACGGTCATCGACGACGTGGAAGCGTTTTTCGGGCTGAACAGGGAACAACTCGGCTTCATTCCCGAGGAGAAAGGCGGCGAGGTCGCGGGGCGGCTCGTTGTGATCGACGAGGACCGCGACACAAAAAAGAAGCTCAAGATCGACTGCACGAAGTTCGGAAGCGGGGCGTATTCGATCCCGATTGCGGTCGAACAGCTGGGCTTCGAAACGAAGGCCAGCTTCGTTCTGGTGATCGAAACCGCGGGCATGTTTCAGCGCCTCGTCAAACACAACTACTGGAAAAAAGCGAACTGCGTTCTCGTGTCGATGGGGGGCGTGCCAACGCGCGCGTGCCGGCGGTTCATCCGGCGTCTATCGGACGAAAAGAAGTTACCGGTCTACGTGTTCGTTGACGGGGATCCCTACGGGATGAGCAACATCTACCGGACGCTCAAGGTAGGGAGTGGAAACGCCGCACATTTGAATGAATTCTTCTGCGTCCCTCAGGCGAGGTTTCTGGGTATCACGCCGCAGGACATCGTGACCTACAAGCTTCCGACGCATCCGCTCAAGGAGGTCGACGTCAAGCGGGCGAAGGACGCACTCAAGAACGACCCGTTTGTTCTTCACCACAAACCCTGGCAACGGGCGTTCGAGCAGCTGATCAAGATGGGGGTCAGGGCCGAGCAGCAGGCGCTTGCCAAACACGGCTTGAACTATGTGATCGACAGCTACCTTCCGGAGAAGCTTGCTAATCCGAGCCAGTTCTTGCCCTAGTGAGGAGCCGCGAGTACCAATGGGCTCCGGTTCGCGGGTGGCGCCGATGGGGGCCCCCCGCCGCGCGCAGCCTTGCGAGCACGGTGGGGGTAATCGGCGACAGGACCCGCGCCGCTGCGGCCACAACAATAGTGAAGGAACTTCTGGGACAGGGACACTAATCTTCATTCCCAGTAAGATTCGAGTTCGACGCCGAGCCCGCAGGCGAGCCGGTTCACGTAGTTGAAGTAGGCCGTCACCTGGACGAGGTCGAGCACGTCGGCTTCCGCAAAACCGGCCGCTTTCACCTTGTCGAAATCTTTTCTCCTGATATTACATGGGTTTTTGGTCAGGAGCGTGACGTAGTCGAGCATGTTCCGGTCTTTGTCGGAGATGTCTGCGGTCTTGTAGTCGGCAATGATCGCCTCGACCAGCGATTTGTTTTTCGTCAGGCGAAAGAGACCTCTTCCGTGGTGTTGCACTCAGTAGTGACACCCGTTGATCTTCGACGTAACGGTGCCGATCATCTCGCGCTGCGCCAGGCTCAGCCCAGACGGTCCGGCCATGAGATGCTTGTACATGTCGTAGTGGTACTTCAACGAGTCGGGGTTGAGACTGTGGATCCGGAGGATATTGTCGACTCCGTCCCGGCGACTCCCGTACTTGTCGTAGTAGGTTTTCAGGCGATCGGTCGCCTCATTTTCGCGGATCATTCGAATCCAGGCCATGCGCCGTCCTTTGTCTGCGCGGCCCGTGGCGGCCGCGTTGCCATCGCGTGTCACTAACATCGTGCAACTCATAGTGTGTACTTCCGGATAGAAGTGACAAGCGATTTCTGTGCGCGTGCGTGACTCCGCGAGCGAACAGCGAATTGCCGGGTCGAGTACGGCAGATAATCGCGAACATCGGCTCGTTGCCTACAACCCATTGACAGAGCGTGTGTTGTAGCATATAATCTCAGGACGCTGACGACAGCTCGTCACGGCGATTTCGGCATCTGCTCTGAGTGAGTAAGGCATCATCATGAAACGATTCTTCAAAGCAATCTGGGCGGGTTGGAAAAAGTTCGCCCACAAGCTCGGTGTGTTCAACACGTATGTCATCCTGACGATCATGTACTTCATCGTCATCTCGATCGCCTCAATCCTGGTCCGTCTTTTCAAGCCGGATCTTCTGGACAAGAAGTGGGGGACGGATAGTCCACTCTGGAAGCCGCGACCGCCGTCGAACCCCGCCCTTGAAGAAGCTCGCCGTCAGTTCTAAGGAGCATTATGTACATTCTTGGAATTTCCTGTTTCTACCACGACGCAGCCGCGTGCCTTCTCAAGGACGGGGAGATCGTGGCGGCCGCCCAGGAAGAACGCTTTACCCGCCGCAAACACGACCAGGACTTCCCCGCGAATGCGATCCGGTATTGCCTGAAAGAGGTCGGGATCACGATCGACAAAGTTGACTACGTCGGCTTTTACGACAAGCCGTTCATAAAGATCGAACGGATTCTCTATACCTATCTCGCAACGTTTCCAAGGTCCTACAAATCCTTTCTCAAGGCTATGCCCTTGTGGCTGCGAAAGAAGCTCTGGATACCGCACATGATCAAAGAAGAGCTCGGTTACGAAGGAGAAATCCTGATGATCGAACATCATCTTTCTCATGCCGCGAGCGCGTTCCTCGTGTCGCCGTTCGATGAGGCGGCCATTATTACGGTAGACGGTGTGGGCGAGTGGGCCACTTCAACGATCGGCAAGGGGGAGGGTAACCGGTTCGAACTCGTGAAGGAGGTCCGGTTTCCGCATTCTCTGGGGCTTCTCTACAGCGCCTTTACGTACTACCTCGGGTTCAAGGTGAACAGCGCCGAGTACAAAGTGATGGGGCTGGCTCCGTACGGAGAGCCAAAATACTACGACAAGGTCATGGAGCTCATACGCTTCGATGACGAAGGCGGTTTTCGTATGAACATGAAGTATTTTTCATACGATTATGGGCTGACCATGACGAACGGCAATTTCAACAAACTCTTCGGGCAGCCGGTTCGGGAGGGCGAAGGCCAACTCGAACAGTTTCACATGGACATCGCTGCGAGCTGTCAGCGTGTCACTGAGGAAATCGTTCTACGCATGGCAAACCACGCACACGCGATTTCCGGCAGCAAGAAACTGTGCATGGCAGGCGGCGTGGCGTTGAACTGTGTCGCCAACGGACGCATTTTACGGGAGGGGCCATTCGAAGAGATCTTTATTCAACCAGCTGCGGGCGATGCTGGTGGTGCGGTTGGCGTGGCAAGCTATATTTATCATTGCACGCTGGGCAACGAGCGCCGGTGGAAATGGCAACACGCATTCCTGGGTCCGGAGTTTTCGACCGAAGAGGTTCGCGAGTACCTCGATGCAGGCGGTGTCAAGTACAAGGAATTCACTGAGGACGAACTGCTCACGAGGACCGCCGAGGCCATCGAGAAGCAGAAGGTGATAGGGTGGTTTCAGGGGCGGATGGAGTTCGGTCCGCGCGCGCTCGGCAATCGGAGCATCGTCGCCGACGCCCGTAACCCGGAAAACAAAGATGTAGTAAATATGAAGATCAAGTTCCGCGAAAGTTTCCGTCCGTTTGCGCCAACCGTTCTGGAGGAGCGGGTCAGCGACTACTTCGAGATGGACTGCCCGAGCCCCTATATGCTGCTCGTCTCACAGGTGCGCGAGGACCGGCGAACATTGCCTTCGATCACGCATGTCGATGGTTCTGCGCGAGTACAGACAGTCAACCGTGCCGACAACCCTCGCTACTACGACCTGATCAAGCGCTTCGAAGAACGGACCGGCTGCGCGGTCATCATCAACACATCGTTCAATGTCCGCGGTGAGCCGATTGTCTGCACCCCACACGACGCGTTCCTCTGTTTCATGCGGACCCACATGGATGTGCTCGTCCTGGACCGATTCTATATGGAGAAGGAGGACCAGACGCCACTGGAAGAGGACGTCGACTGGAGAGACCTGTTCGAGTTGGATTGATGGCACGACGACCTCGCGTTTGAACAGGCCATTTTTTCGTCTCGGTTACCGACCCGCAGCTTATGTCACCGCCGCGGGTCCGAAGCGCCTGCTCCCGACGCGGCGCCGCGAGGGACGGCTTGATTAAGATAATTACGTAACGTTTTCTAGTCTTTGAAGTTACGACGATGCGGAGCCATGTGAGATGAATCCCCCCTCCCATCTGGAAGTCGAGGCCGGCCGGCTGCGCTGGCGCTGCAATCCGGGCCGCTTTGGTTTCGAGACCACCGACGAGCTCTCCTGCTGCAAGGACATCATCGGGCAGGACCGTGCGTTGACGGCCATTGAAATGGGGCTCGAGATCGAGAGCCCCGGATACAACCTGTACATTTCGGGCCTGACCGGGACGGGTAAGACGACGACGGTCAAGCGCCTGCTTCGCAGCATGCAGCGTGGCAAAAAGGCGCTCACGGACATCTGCTACGTAAACAACTTTTCGACGCCGGAGCTTCCCATATGTATCTACCTGAGTGCCGGGCAGGGGCCCGCGCTGAAGAGCGCGATGCAGGACGTACTGAAAACATTGCGCGAGCATGTTCCGAAGGCGCTCGAGAGCGAAAACTTCACCAGCGAACAGAAAGCCGCCGCAGACGGGATCAAAAAGCGTCGGGCCGAAACCGCCACGAAGCTGGAGAAGGAAGTCAATGAGAAGGGTTTTCAGATTCTCGAGGTTCAGTATGGCCCGTTTACAAGACCGGCGATCGTGCCGGTCATCAACGGCGAACCGGTGAACGGGGAAGCGGCGGCGACGATGGTCGCTGAGGGCAAACTCGAGCAGAAGGAGCTGGATCGGATGCGCGAGGAACAGGAGGCCCTGACGGTGCGGCTCGAGGAAGTGATGAAATGGGGCCGCGAACTCGACCGCGAGCTGACCGCGAAAATCGCTGAACTCACTAAGAAATTCGCCGGCCCGATCATCGATACGTGCATCCGGGAAGTCCGGGATACGTTCAAAGATGATAAGGTTCTCGCGTATCTCGACGAATTGCGTGAGTACGTAATGACAAACCTCGACATATTTGATGAACGAGGTGACGGCGACGAGAAGAAAAAAAGTTTTGTGGAGTTTGAAGTCAACGTCGTCGTCGATAATTCCCGCGCGACCGAATCCCCGGTTATCGTAGAGACATCGCCCACGTACGGGAATCTCTTCGGAACCATCGAACGACGGTTGGACGGCCGCGGCGAATACACATCGAACTTCACGATGATTCGCTCGGGCTCGATGATTCGGGCGAACAACGGCTATCTGGTCATCAGTCTCAGCGATATCCTCGAGGAGCCCGCCGCCTGGCCGGCGCTGAAGCGCTCCCTGAAGAACCATAGCGTCACGATCCAGGGAATTGATTCTCTG
>JAPUJU010000229.1 GCA_027296025.1 bacterium | reverse complement strand
GTCAGGCGGGCAGGAACAGGGTGGACGATTGCCTCACCTACGAACGATGCGCACGTGGGGTTCGCGAGCGCGGTCGCCACGACGACGTGGTTTCTAGAATCGATAGAGCAGGCTGAGCGTCATCTGGCCCGTGGCGGGGTTCATCCCTGTCTGGACGCGGGGATTTGCCTGCGCCTCATCGTTTCCAATCACGATGTTCGTCACGGTGAGGCCCCACCAAATTCCGATCCATACATCGGACGGCCAGTGCGCGGCATCCGTTACAAGCTCTCCGGTTTCCTCATCATACTGACCCGCCATGCGCTGGTACGCGACGGTACCCGCGAGGCTGTACAGAACTGCTGACGCGGGCCACCAGCCGATGGTATGGGAGAGAACGCGCGCGAGCGAGAATGCCGTCGAGGTGTGCCCGGATGGAAACGACGTCCCCTCCCCGAACTCGAACACATAGGGGCCGGTGCCGTCACGCGGACGAAAACGTCCGACGACGTACCGGGTCGGCACCATCGTCGCGCCCGAGATGAGATGCGAAAACAGCAGTTGCTGGAACATCCGGGTCATCCCGTCGAATTTGAAGACGTAGCCGAGCGACATGCCGGCGAACCAGTACGGGTTCGTGTTATCCATGAGACCGAGTGGTTCGAGGAACTCGCCGACTTCGAATATCTGCTTCCAGGGGTTGTCGTCCTGTGTGCGTAGTATATAGTCGTGGATCTCCTGGTCATAAATGAAAATGATCCCGCCGATCGCGAGCACCGTGGTGAGCTTGAGAGCGCCTCGCCGATCGAGATGAAAAGGAGCGGTAATGAAATCCAGAGCGTCCTGCCCGAGGCTCACGACACCACCACCAAAATCCCGGGCAACATTTCTCCCCTGATCGACAGAGTCCGCCGGCGCCTGCTGCGCTCCCACCGGGGTCGGGGAGAGAATGATGGCAACGAGCACGAGGGTTGTTATTTTTTGGTTGAGGGTCATAGTTGTTTTCATCCATCCGTCCGCCAGACGCCTCCACACGGACACCGACCAGTCGGAGCCTGCCGGGACGCTTCGCAAGTGTCCGTCGAGATAGTATTGAAAATCTCGACTCACCCCAACACAAATCGTCTGGCGAGCGTGCTCCATAGAAACCCGTTGAAAATCGCACCTGGGCGCGTTAGAGTCATTAGCTTCCAATGAAGAATCGCATCGTCTTGCTACCGGACATACGTGATGAATGAATTCTACTTCACAGAAAAAGGAATCGAGAAGCTCAAACGTGAAATCGTTGAGCTGGAGAAGTTTATCAAGCGGGATATCGCAAAGGAAATTGCAACGGCCCGCGAACACGGTGATCTAAAAGAGAACGCCGAGTACCACGCCGCCAGGGAGAAGCAGACCAACTACATGGCCAAACTGGGCCGGCTCCAGAAACAATTTGCCAACGCGAGGGTCGTGCGACGGGAAGATCTCGCCGAGGATGTCATCACTCTGGGCAAGCGGGTCAAGATAGAAGACGTCGAGTCCGGCGGCGAGCGCGAGTACATTATTCTCGGTGAGGGCGAAACCGACATCGACAAAGGCATTATCAGTGTCGGGTCGCCGCTCGCTTCGGCGCTGTTGAGCCATAAGAAGGGCGACATCGTCGACGTCCAGCTTCCCCGCGGATCAAAGAAGTTCAAAGTGCTGGAGGTCGAGTTCTTCGACGACTGATGCGACCCGGCGGAAATTTCTCACCATCTCGCTACTGTAAGAGCCGGGCGACCTCATCCACCAGTTCCGGCACTCCCAGGCGTTCGCACACTCGTGGCAAATCATCCGCCGGCCCGCGCCATCTCAGTTCATCCACGTTTGAAAACACGTCGGCGTCCGTTCGCAAGGTTGCGATGTCCCGGAACAGGAGGGCGTCCAACCAGTTGTTTCGGAGTGATACGGCGAGGCCGGCGGCGCCTCGCAGACGTACCGTCCAGTCCGCCTCGTCTTTCGGGATCTTCTCGAGTTTTCCGTATTGCGCCAGCACGGTCGATGCGCTCTTCGCGCCCCATTTCGGGATGCCCGGAAAACCGTCCGCGGCATCACCAACGAGACCGAGGTAGTCGGGAATCGATCCCGGTAGAACACCAAACTTCTCCTGGACACCGCTCTCGTTTCGCGTGATCCCCCTCCGACGGTCAAGTTGGACAATAGAATCACCGCGTACACATTGCGCGAGATCCTTGTCGGGTGTGCAGATAAACACCCTTTCTACGGTTGTGTCGGCGCCGGCTTTGATAGCAGCGGCTGCGAGCGCATCGTCCGCTTCCTGATCGACCATGGGCCAGACGACAACGCCGATCGCACGCAATGCATCCTCCAGCGGGTGAAACTGTCCCCACAAATCCGGGTCGATTCCTTCGCCCGTCTTGTACCCTTTATACATTTCATTGCGAAAAGACTCGACTGTGTGGTCGGTTGCCACGCCCAGGTGAGTTGCGCCGCCACGAATCATCGACGCCACGGAGCGAACGACGCCAACGAGTGCGCCGACCTCCTTCCCCTCGGTATCGAGGCGAGAGGGCAGGGCATAGAAGTGACGAAACAATTCGTAGGTGCCATCGATCAGGTGGACGTTCATTGTTTCGCAACCATACACCGAACCGGCATCAAAGGGCTACCCGGCGCTGATCATCATCGACGACCCCTCGACACCTTCTGCCTCCGGCAACGTCAACGCGGTCTGTTCGTCCCAGGACCATCGCCTCTTCCGATACGGGGT
>JAPUJU010000228.1 GCA_027296025.1 bacterium | reverse complement strand
TGATCGATACGCGGGATGATGACGGTATGCGGCGCGCGGCCTCCGAAGACGGCTCCCTGCGTCACGAGCAGCGGGGAACCGTATCCACCGTGTCCGTTGTCGGAAAGTCGGTGGTTCCGGCGGCCCCTGCGAAGCTCACTGCGGTCCTCGAGAAGGCCGGCATTTCCGCCGAGTTCTGTGATGTGTCACCCCTGTCGGCGACAGCGGTCGTCCCCGTCGACACCTGCCGGGAGGCCGTGCGCGTTCTGCACTCGTCGTTCATCGAGGGTTAGGCCCGGCGAACGGTCATACACCGGATCTGCTCGTGCGCGAAGTCGGCCCACTGATCCTCGGGATACCGCTCGATGAGGCGAAGGTAACAGGCCTCCGCCTTCTCCATCTCGGAGAGCGAGTGCATGTAGAGAACCGCTGTACGCAGGAGCGCGAACGAGGCGTCCTTGTTCATCGGATAACATTCCTCGAACACCTCGTAGGCGACGATCGCGAGCTCCGGCTTGAGGTTTCGCTCGAGACCGAACGCGAGGTTGAGCTGATGTCCGGCACTGAGCCGGAATCGGGGAAAGCCTCGGGCGGCCTCGCGGTAGGTGTCCTCACACGCCCCACGATGCCCGTGATCGATCAACATCTCGCATGCCATGCGGTAGTGCTTGCGGGCCCCGTCCTCGTTGCCTGACAGGACCATCGCGCGCGCGAGCTTCGCATACACGACCGCGTCGTCGGGGCGCTTTGCCAGGTAGCGAATCAAAGCCCCCTGAGCTGCGTACGGGTGCCCTTCACGCATGTAGCGTTCGCCCTTCTGCAGCAACGCTTCGACGCGCCCCTGCCCGAACTGTCCGCCCACAAACGCGACGAGCATTCCCCAGGCGAACCCGCTGATGTGCGTAACGTACGCCACCTGGCTCCCCGCTCCCTCGAACTGCAACAACCCGCGCGTTACCTGCATGACGAACCAGAGCGCGATGGCGAATATCACCGGCATCTCCACCACCCCGCCACGCGTGAACGCTTGAAGCGGCATGAACGCCCAGTAGGCGATTCGCATTTTGCTGGCAAGAAAACGGACGGTGAACGCACCGAGAATCCCCGACACCGCCCCTGAGGCGCCGATAATTCCCATGTACGGCATATCCAACACGTGAATGTTGAAAAGCCCCTGCGCGTAGTTTCCCAGCCCCGCAGACGATAGATACAGAAGTGTAAAGAAAACGGGACCAAATCGGTCCTCGAGATACCGGCCGAGCACGATCAGGTAGAGCAGGTTTCCAAAGAGGTGAAACAAACCAAAATGCAGAAACCCCGCCCCGATGGCCGTCACGATCCGCGCGTCCTCCGGCATGTAGATCAGGTTGTAGACATCGAAGGTAGTGCCCGCGGGAAAGAAACGCGCGACGATGAAGAGCGCGACGCACAGCACCGAATACACCGCCGTCATGATGGGAAAACGGTGAAGGTTCGCGTTGATGCCGACGGGAAAGTAGTAAAAGAAATACATTCAGGCCCTCCGCATGCACATCCCACGGTTGTGCAGAATAAGAGGGGAATGATGTGCAAGTATCGGGCCTTACCGCCCGCCTCGTGACCGAGGCGTTGCGCAAAAAAAAGGGCCCCTTTCTTTCGAAAGGGGCCCTGCGTTTCTACGCGGCATTCATGCCGCTCGACGATCGCCTGTGCGATCTTCGATTAGAACCGGTAGGTCGCGCTCATCCGGCCGACCGGTGAGCTGGTGACATCTGCACCGAAACCGGTGATCCAGTAGCCCAGACGGAACGGTGTCTCCTCATGAACGTCGAGATCGATGTCCCACTCGGCCACATGGAAACCCAGACCGAGCGTCCAGTCGAAGTCGGCGTCCGTGGTGATCGTCTCGGTGAAGGTAGCGGGATCTGAGCCGGCATCATAGGTCACCTCCCGTGTCCGCGTCATATTTTTCCTCGCACCGATCCGCGTCGTCATCCAGGAGTTGATATCCGACTCGAGCGCGATGAAGAACGTCGGAATCGTCCGCACGTCGAGCTCGCGCTCCTCGGGGTTTGCCTGGTTCGAAAACTTCCTGTTGAAGAACCCGAGCTCGGTCGCGAAGATCAGCAGGTTGTTGCTGTTCACGTCCCAGTTCAAGCTGACGCCGAAATTCACATCGCTGACCTTGTCACCGCGCGAGTTCGGCTCTGGAGCGGCTATCGGCGAGGCGTCGTTGCGCGTCGAGAACTCGAAGGAGCGCCAGCCGAAGAAGGGAACGATGGTCAGGTCGGTCGCCTGCTCGTTGAACAGACGGGCCTCGAAGTTCCAGCTGGTGCCCTTGTCGAATCCGCCGAGCGTGTCCAGATGCATCATGGCAATGTCGGTCGTACCGGTCAGGCGGGCGGCATGCCGGCCACTAACCGCGTCGAACCAGCCGCATCGCCGCGGTCTGCCCGTCGTCGTGCCGAACTCGTTACCCTGCACACGAATGCGGTCGCCGACCTCGTCGGTCAACTCTGACACAAACGGCCCCGACCCCACCCGCGTCGCGTACGCCTTCATCGTTCCGACGACGCGTGCGACACAAGCCGCGGGTATGCCTGCGCCGTTGCCGATGCCGTGCGGCCCGGTGCTACTCGAGGTCACGTAGGGGTAGGTCCCGTGGTCGACGTCGAGCAGTGTACCGTTGGCACCCTCGAACAGCACGATCTTGCCCGCATCCATGGCGTCATGAAGCAGCGTCGTTGTATCGCAGACGATGCCGGAAAGTCGCTCCGTGGCCGTCATCACGTCGGAAACGACGGCGTCTTCATCGAGCGCGCCGTCATCGCCGAAAACGGCCTTCAGCATCGAGCGCCGCCGCTCGACAATCGAACGGAGCCGCTCCGTGATGTTCGGGTCGTGCAGCAGGTCGGCGAAGCGCACGGCCGTCGTACGCTTCATCTTGTCCGCGTAGCACGGACCGATTCCCC
>JAPUJU010000227.1 GCA_027296025.1 bacterium | reverse complement strand
TCCCAACTCTCTGGAAGCAGTTTCCCGGAGCCGACCTGCCCCTTTCCGCCCGCGGCTTGTGCCTGCCAGAAGAATCGGTAGGGGTGATTCGAGCCAAGCACCGGGGTCTTCATTTCGGGAAGCACTTCGATGATCATCGCTTTATCGGGATTCAAAAACATCCCACCGAAGCGCTGCCGGGGGTCCTTCCCGTAAGCCGTGATCGGGATGGTGTACCCCTCGACGCTTGCGTGAGGCTTGAGCAGCGATTGAATCATGTCGCCTTCGAACTTCCGGAAGTATCCGATCGGGATCAGGCCACCCCAAACGGGATCGGCGGGCGGAGAAGAATTCGTCCCCTGATCGTCCGGGGCGGCGATCGGTGTTGAATTGATCCGCGTCTCGTACAAATGTGTTTCGTCCTCTGACACACCGTTCGCGACGAGCAGATCCCGGCAACGATACGTCACGGGATCCTCCATGGAATCTCGTAGCGGATTCAGAAGCCGTGCGGGTGGATAGTGAAAGAACTGCAGAGTTCGATGATTTACGAGACCCACGCCGAGTGTTAGAAAGAATCGCCAGCGACCCGTGTCGTTGGGATCCCACATCGGGCGATCGACGTCGTCGGTACTCCAGACTTTGCGTTTCCTGATTTCCTCCACGGGTCCCGCCCAAGCCTCCCACCCGATGTCCAGAATCTTCGGAAACCGTTCAGCGTAGGCGGCGTTCTCCGCTGCCGTTGGGCCGTCGAGGTCGAGAATGTATTCGCCTTGCTCGACGCGCACCGCAGCCATTTCTCTCGTCAGCCCGTCTCGAGACAACGTGTCTCTGAACCAGTGCAGAATCGTCTGATCGAGAGGCTCATCCGACCCAGGAATATTGGGATAAGAGAAAAGAACCTCCAGTCGATCGGAGTATCCAAGTGAAATGCTAGTCTTTGCCATCTTCTACGTCTCCTGGCGCGAGTAGTGAAAGCCGACAGAGCGCGGGGCTCGCTACTCGCTGGGTTACTCACCTAAGACGGTATCGAGCGCGCTCGACCCTAGGTGATCTTGCCTGAAATTCTTTCGATCTCGTTCAGCCCGTGCCAGAGTAACGGTTCGTGAAAGCAGACCGCGCCTCCGCCGCGCTTTTCCTGTGACGTCATGCGGTTCAAGTCTGCAATGCAGACCCAGTCGCTGACGGTGCCTTCTTCGTCCGCAAGCGTCGTGCCGTCGTGCATCTGCACCGTCTTGACGCCCCGATCTTTAATCTCCTCCGAGATCGCCCATTTTGCATGATCTTTTGTATACGACCACATGTAGCCGGTTAGCTTCGCGCCTTTGGTGCCGGTAAGCAGGCCGCTGGGGTCTTCCAGCATGCCGAGGTCGATGTTCGTGACTTCATCGACGACGCGTTTCCCGTTCTTTTCGAAGAACTCATGGTGGTAGTCTCTGTCTTTGTAGTTGGTCGAGAAGTCGTGAGACCCGAAGTTCACTATGTCTTTCGCATTCGGGTCGATGTCCCTGCGCGGCAACGCCGCCGTCGGTGTCAACCGGCGCCAGGTCTCGACGCGCAAATCGACGCCTTTCCCGCCTTGGTAGTTCTCCAGATTGGGGCCTACGAGGTCGATCCAGAAATCGTCGAACCACGCGCCACTCTTGGCGAACAGACGGAAATTCTTGCCGGCATTCGATTGAAATCGGCATTTCGTTTCCGGCGCCCTGCGCTTGTGTTTCTTGGTGTAAGCTTTCCCGTAATTAGGTGGCACGCTGCCCTGCGCCTTTGTCCAGAGCAGTGCATACTTCTTCGACTTCTCCGTGATGGAATCCGGCAGTCGGCAGCCGAATACTTGCGGTTCATGTTGAACGTTCATGACTTTCGCGATCTTGCAAGCGGCCGCTACGCTGTCGAGCGAGATGCAAATGAATGTTTGCGCGTAGCCGTCCGCATACTCAGGATAGAAAAAACGCTTACTCGGAGGTGTTTTCAAAGCGGGAATTCTGGGCGTTGAATGCGAGAGCCAGAACGCCGTGTCGCTATCCAGGTCGAAGGCCAACACGCCTTTGCAATGCCCGTTAGTCGCATGATCGACCGGCTTTCCACGGTCCCCCTTGCGCGCGCTGCCGGAATTGATCTTCGGTTTGACTGCCGGAGGCCAGTCGCCTTTCCCCGCTTTCCAGAGCGCCGCCAAGTCTTTATCTATCTTCGCGACCTCTTCGACTACTTTCTCTCTGGCGGTTCTAAACCGGAGAAGCTGCTTGATGGTCGGCTTCTCGTCTTTCGTAATCAGACCTTCTTTTCGCATTAACGCCGTCAGGCGGGTTTTCTCCTTCGCATCTTTTAGCTTGGCTCCTTTAGCCGGCGAGAATTTCATCCAGTAGGACTTTGGCTTCTTGACGTAGGGACTCATGTCCGCGGGGTATTCATCGTTGTAGAAGATCCAGCCGGTCGATTTCCCGGGTTTACCCATGAGTTGCCGCAACGTGTGATACAGCGCTCCCTTAGGACCGGCGCCGAGCCGGTTGGGCGAAAGATGCAGCGGTCGTTTTTCAGCCGGGTCGTAGTAGAGGTATTCGTTTCCTTTCGTTTTCTTGCTCTTTCTATTTGGCTTAATACCCGAAGGTAGTTTGTACATGAACCACCAGTCAACGGATTTTCCGTTGTCATCTTTAGCGCATATCACGGCGATCATCCCCCATTTCGTAGTAATTAATTTGTACAAATTCGCAGGAGATAATCTGAGAGTCAAGCGAAATGTCGCAATGGGAATCACGCCCGTTAAGTGCGGCGACCGTATTTCGGGAGAAGGCCGATCGCCGCCGCTCCCGGCTACGCCCAAAACGACTGTCAGGACCTCGGGAGCCGCGTCATGGGCGCGGAGACAGACCGAATGCAGCGTGGGTCTTCGCAACGCGCTACGGATCGGGCATGATGAACGATCATGGCTAAGCAAGAGAAAGCATCGATCGACCCATTGAAATCGATCAAGCACGTCTTAGTCGTCATGTTTGAGAATCGCTCCTTCGATAACCTGCTGGGCTGGCTCTATGACGAGGAACCACCGCCTCGGTGCAAGGATTTCGACGGACTGCATCGCGGCCTCTGGAACCCGCTCAACAATGTCGATGCCAACGGACTCCCGTTCGTAGAAAAGGTCTATGTCCGAAAGAACGGCGAGGGCCTCCCGTACGGCCGCCACCCGAACAAGCCGGTGCCGGTGGACTACCGAGTGCCCAGCCCGGATCCGGGCGAAGGCTATCGGGCGACGAACTATCAGCTTTTCGGTCAATTCGACGTCGCCACACAGTACCCGCCTCCGCCAACCAACATGGGCTTCGTCAATAACTATCGGGACGCGAACCTCTACGGCACCTTTTCGTTCGGCGAAGCCCCAGGCGATCCGCGCGACATCATGATCTGCTACACGCCCGAGCAGGTTCCAGTACTCAGCAAGCTGGCTCGGCAGTTTGCGGTCTGTGACCGCTGGTACGCGTCTGTGCCGAGCCAGACACTCCCGAATCGGCACTTCGTACATACGGGTACGTCGAAGGGGGCAGTGAACAACACAGGTCCGTGCGACGCACGGACAATCTTCCAGGTAATCCAGGACGCCGCGAAGCAACGGGTCGGGCTCCGCTGGAACGTCTACGCGGGCACCGAGTGGAACCGCAAAAAGAAGGTCGAGCAATATTTTTCACTAACCAGAACCCTGCTGACACAACTCCAGACCAAGAAATACAACTCCGGCTTCACCACACACGAACAGTTCTTTAAGGACGCGGAAGAGGGAACGCTGCCGAGCTACGGTTTTATCGAGCCCCAGATTCATTCGCCCGGAGCCAATGACCAAAAACCACCGCAGGACATTCGCCCCGCGGAGAAGTTCCTGGCAGACCTGTACAACGCGGTCGTCAACTCACCGCAGTGGAATGAAACACTCCTGGTAATTATCTATGACGAGCATGGTGGTTGCTATGACCACATACCACCGCCTGGTCACGCACAACCGCCCGACGCAGCGAGCAAGCCCTTCCTTCCCGGTGAAGACGGTTTCCTATTCAACCGATTCGGTGTTCGCATCCCGGCTGTCTTGGTGTCGCCGTGGATCAAGAAGGGCACGGTCTTCCGCGCTCCGAACGACGGCCCCCCCGTAGACCACACGTCGGTTCTCGCAACGCTGCGAAATTGCTTTGGCCTGACCGAGTCGCTCTCCGAGCGAGAGAAGCGCGCGCCGGACCTGGGAGGAGCCCTGAACGGAACCCGGCCGCGAAAGGACAAACCAAAGGTCACGCCGCTGACGTTCGAGCCCGAGACAGACCCAGTGGTCAACGACCTGCACCGCCTGGCCGCCGACGTGATGGAACAGTGCACCGGCCGCACCCGGCGCGATGATGAAGACATTTTCGAATTCTTCTTTAACGCCTACGAGGAGAAGTTCGGGAAACATCAAAAGGTCACAAAACGCCAATGACGGAGAACGACTTCGGCCTCACACTGTCCTCATTCGAATCGCTCGGAGATTTCGCCGACGCTGGTTTGCAGTCGACGACGCTCGCCTTGGAACGCGCGATGCGGTCGTTCGATGAACGACGGGTCCCCATCGCCGGTGCGGCCGTCCACAAAGCCGCTGATGGAACGCTCACCACGATCGCGGTTGGCTGTAACGACCGCATTCCGCAGGCCGGCACAGAGAGCATCGGGTATCCGACCGACCACGGGGAGACGTCGACCATACGTCTGATTGAGGATATCGGCGCGTGGGATTGGGGTCGCGTCGTGTTCACAACGAGCCTCAGTCCATGCATTATGTGCAACCGCGCGCTCACGGAGCTGCACGGGCTCGGGCTGAACAAGATCGTCGTCGCGGAATCCCAGACATTCCCGGGCACCAAGGCGCAGCTGAAGGCGCTATCGGGCATGACGCTGCTTGAACTGACCAACGATAAGGCCGTCCACATGATGACGACGTTCGCTCGCACGTATCCCTGGGACTGGAACGCGGACATCGGAATGGTCCCGCCAGCGGGCGATAATCGTCTGCTCGAGAACTCGGCGCTACGGCTCAGGCTGACCAGCACCCATGTGCCCAACGCCCGATCGGCCGCGAATGCGGTCGTGGTTGACCGAGCGGGCACAGTACTCGCAACTGCCAGCGATGACCGCGAGACCTGCAATGGCAACCCCTGTCGAAGCGCTCCCATCGCCGCGATGGGCCATGCCGGCTCTTCGGTGAATCTCAGAGAGTGCGCGATCGGCTTCATGACCGGTCGGGACACCCCGGTTGGGGTCGCTGAGTTCGGCTTGGCGTCCGTCGGCTGCTGCGAGCTCTTCCGACCAGCAGCCGTATTCAGCGACGCACCATTTGACAACGAACTCAGCCGGTTGCTGGAAACAGGCGGAACTCGTGTATTCGACGGGGGAAACAGATCATGACGAGTGTGATGAACCACGACACATACGATTACGTCGTAGTCGGTGCCGGCTCGGCTGGGTGCGTGGTGGCGGCGCGGCTCTCGGAGCAGCCGGACGTGCGCGTGCTATTGCTCGAGGCCGGCGGCCCGGATTCGCACCCGGACGTGCAGAATCCGGTAATGTGGCCGACGCTATTCAAGGGCGAGCTCGACTGGGGATACGACACGCAGCCGCTGCGCCACGCCAATGACCGTATCGACCATATTCCACGCGGCAAGATGCTGGGCGGCTGCCACAGTCACAACGCCAGCGCGTGGGTCCGCGGCCATTCGGCCGACTTCGACACCTGGGCCGATCAGGGCAACGCGGGCTGGGACTGGCAGAGCGTCCTGCGGCTCTATCGAAAGATCGAGAACTGGCAAGGACCGGCTAGCGAGCTGCGTGGCACCGGCGGGCCGATGTGGGTGACGCCCAACGCTGAGCCGAATCCGATCGCCGCCGCATTCGTCGAGGCGGGGTCTACCGTCGGAATCCCCAGCGTCGCGGATAACAATGGCCCCACTATGGAGGGCACCAGCTTTTTCAATCTGACGATCAAGGATGGTCGGCGCTATAGCGTCGTGCATGCGTACCTGCAACCAGCGATCGAAAGACCGAACCTGACCGTTCTAACCTGTGCCGAGACACAGCGGCTGTCGCTCGACGGCACCCGATGTGTCGGGGTAAATTATGTCCACGACGACACTGAGAAGACGGCTTTCGCCGAGCAGGAGGTGATCCTGTGTGCCGGTGTCATCGGCTCGCCACGCGCCCTGCTGCTATCGGGAATCGGCCCGGCAAAGGATTTGAACGAACTGGGAATCCCGGTCGTCGCAGATCTGGCGGGTGTCGGGCGTAATCTCCAGGACCATCCGTTGCTCGGTGGCATCAACTACGAGTGCAAAGGCGCACTCCCCGAGCCCAGAAACAATGGCGCCGAGAGTGCTATGTGGTGGCGGTCCGATCCTCAGCTGACCTCCCCGAACATCCAGGCGGTCATCCTCGAGTTCCCGTTCGCCACGCCGGAACTCGTGGGCCGTCTTCCAAGCGAGCACTGCTACGCGATCGCACCCAGCGTCGCGCGGCCGGCCTCCCGTGGCACGGTGAAGCTGGTGTCAGCGGATCCATCCGTTGCGCCCGCGATCGACGTCAATTTCCTGGCCCGGGATGCGGACATCGAGGCGATGCTCGTCGCGGTAGACATCTGCCGTGAGATGGGCGCCTCGAGCGCCTACAACGATCTCCGTAAGCGCGAGATCATGCCTGGAAACCTGGGGCGAGCGGACATGATCGAGTTCATTCGTCAAAGCGTTAGCACCTACTTCCACCCGACCGGGACGTGCAAGATGGGGATCGACGCACAGTCGGTTGTCGATCCGGAGCTAAGGGTCTGCGGCATCACTGGACTACGGGTCGCCGACGCGTCAGTTATGCCGACGGTGACCACGGGCAATACCAACGCTCCGACGGTGATGATTGGCGAAATGGCGGCGGAGCTGGTACAGGTGTCTCCATAACTAAAGATTATCCCTGGCAAGATGACGACCATACTTTGCTCTAGGCATCGTTGCCGCTTTCAGGTTCAGACCGGGATCGACAAGATTAAATAAGGAGAAAGAATAATGAGCAAACTCAGTGTCTCCCTGGGCACAGCTGATAGCCTGCTGCGCCTGTTTTCCTATCCAAACAAAGCGGGTTCGACCGAGCCGCTGCAGGAAACTATGCTCCACTGGCTCGCCCAGACGTTAGAGCGCGATGGCTTCGCCGCGCGGGGCGCCGACGCAGCGATCCGTCTTGAAGGGTCAGAATACATCCTCGACCTCCACGGCCCGGCGGAAATGGTCGGTTACAGCGAACGGATTCCTAAATTCCTGAGCGACGGCGGAGACGCGCTGAAAGTCGTCGATGAGCTGAAGAAGCCGACCTCCAAGACTGAGAAGGCATGGCCACACTGGGTGAACTCAACGGAGCCCAACAAGATTTGGGACCCGCAGGGCACGGGGCGGTGGCGATTCTT
>JAPUJU010000226.1 GCA_027296025.1 bacterium | reverse complement strand
CAAACCAACTCATACCTTGCCGATACTCAAGGTGATACAACGTTTTTCCCTTAGGTGAAGAAGAAACAAACAGCTTTTTTTCAAGTTGAATTTCATGATGTCTCTATTGGAAATGGTTCGCCAGCAGGCGAAAAAGGCGCCGGAAGCGCCGTTCGCAACGCATATTTGCGCAGGGACGACCCTGACTTACGGCGCGTTTGCAGATTTGGCCGACCGGCTGCGGGCTTATTTGCATGAGCGCGGCACGTTGCCCGGGGATCGGATCGCCCTCGTGTCGACGAATCATTGGGTATTCCATCCACTTCTTGCTGCGTGCGCGGAGGAGGGACGGATCCTCGTCCCGGTGAACCCGGAACTGCACCCCGACGAGCTGAGGTTCATTCTGGAAGACGCGACCCCGACTCTCATCGTCGACGATGAGCCTCGGGCGTACGGCAAGCGTTTCGATAGAATGGAACGCACGACCACCGAAGAACTCCTTCAAGAGGCGGCGTCGCTCGACCCCGCTGGGACAGCGACGCTAACTTCCGACACCGATGTCGTTCTCTTCGTCTACACGTCGGGGACGACCGGAAGCGGCAAAGCAGTCATGCTGACGCAGAAAAATCTCGTCTCCATGGCGAAACTCCTAGCCGATTTCTACGATGTTCGAAGCGACGACCGGTTCCTCTGTGTGCTCCCCCTTCACCACATGAACGGCATCATGATCACGGGTATTCTGCCGCTCGTTGCTGGAGCGCAAACAGTCCTCGCCGACCTCTTCGGCTTCACCAACGCGAAGTTCTACTGGGAGGCCGTGTCGAAGTTCGGTATTACAATCCCGAGCCTCGTTCCTTCCATCATGGCGATCCTCTTGCGGCTCTTTCCAAATGGGCCCAGGGAGGATTTGACCAACGTTCGCTATGCGTTCTGCGGAACAGCGCCGCTCGCAGACGATCTTTGGCAAGCCTTCGAGAAGCGATTCGGCATGTCCGTGTATCAGGGGTACGGCCTCACGGAAGGGACCACTTGGGCAACGTGTACGCCGTTCGACCCGAATCATCGGCACGACACCGTAGGCGTGCCGCTCGGTACTGAAATTGTCGTCGATGGCCAAGTGACGAACGTGAGCGGCCAGAAAGAAGGACAAATTCTCTTCAAAGGCCCGATGGTAATGAAGGGCTACTACAGGAAAGCCCGCCTCACCAAAGAAATCTTCCGCGGCGAATTCCTCAAGACCGGTGACATCGGTTACTTCGACGAGGATGGTGAGCTTCATATTACGGGGCGAAAGAAAGAGATCACTATTCGAAACGGCATCAACATCAATCCGGTCGAGATCGACGACGTCATTCGGAGGCACCAGGCGGTAGCCGAATGTAAAACGATTGGTCTCGACGACAAGATTACCGGGGAAGCGATCGCCACCGTTTGTGTTGCCGTCGATCCCACGAAATCCCCTGACGGCACGACCATCAAGGACTGGGTGCGCGACAACATGTCGGCTTTCTATGTTCCTGATCAGGTCACTTTCATGGGCTATCTGCCGAAGGGGCCGACCGGAAAAGTGACGGTTAAGACACTCAAGAAGATCCTGACGGGCGAGCTCGCGGAAGAAGCGCTCAAAAAGCTCACGGCCTGGAAGTACAAACGGTCCAAGCCGTCCGATGCGGAAAGGATCATCGAAATTCTCCAAAGCGCCTATCTCAAAGGCGCCCCTGTTCGCTTCCTTACTTACTGGGGATGCGGTAAACGTGACTCAATCATGGATATCGACAAGACGACGATCGATCGTCTCGCGGAATATCTGCGAGACGCGGATCTCGTGGAGCAGGCAAGACCCACTCTGACGATGATGCTGAACGACATGCACTCCACGATCAATGGTATTCCCCGAGCGCAGTTCGAGACCTACTACGCTGAGATCGCCGAGTACGCGCACTCGGCAGGATTTCTCACCGTCTTCCAAAGTGCGGCTTGGCGAAACGCCAAGCTCGATGTGGGAGCCGTCATCGAGGAGGCGCGCAGTCGCGCATTCGACGAGCGATGGGCAGCGTTCCCGGATCGGGAAAAGCTCCTCGTCCAGGCGGGCAAACACTTTCGGGGCGACTGCAATGAGTCGGGCGCCCGGAGCTACGCTCTCGCCTGCCTCACCGAGAGAGGTACCTTCGCCAAGCAATTCCCCGAACACATCTTTCTCACTTATAACGGACCCAGCATGAACGCCTGTCTTCCCGATCTTCCGACGCTCTACCTATACTCATACAAGAAGGGGAAGACGGAGAAACCGTGGTTCCTTTAGCTCGCGATTGATCCCGTGACCGAAGGCAATGTCCAAAAACAGCTCATCGACCATATCGAAAGAGCGAGTGACCGGTCTGTCGACCCTGATACGGATCTCGTGGAGGAGCGAGTGTTCGATTCGATGGGCTTCATCGAGCTCGTCCTTTGGGTGGAAGAGCGCTTCGGCGTCACTTTCGAAGCGGACGAGCTCGAGGTTGCGTTCGTTTCTGTCGCGAAGATTGCCGCCTCTGTCGTTAAGAAATCCGCGTCTTGACCGACCGTTTCGTACACGTTCAGGCCGATTGCTGCCATCGACCCGATGTTCTGGCGGGTTTCGCGCGCCGGTCGTCTTCGACGATCATCGACGGCGGCCCGCCGCGAAAAAACTGTCCCTTACCGTGACGAGCGCTTATCTGACGCGACAGGAAGGGCGCGCAGCGCGTGTGGGGTTTTCGGTCGGCGTGGGTTGGGCCTTCTTGATGTACCGGGAGGTAACTTGAGCAACAAATCGTTGCCGCGCCGGGCGCTCAAGAAAATGGTCACCCTACGCACCCTCCTGCCGATCTTCAGCGATCAGCTCGCTGCACACGCTTCGAGACGCTTCGCAAATCTGACATCGACTCCGTACCGAAAAATAGCTTGGGCCGCCCCACTTTTCCTTGCTTCGGCGATCCTAGCGCAACAACGGCTTATCCTTCTGAGCCTCGTCTGCCTTACACTGCCTCTCACGATATTCGGAGCTGTAATTCGCCAGCGCATTAACGTATGGCTGCGCGTACGAGCTTTGTTGCAGAAGGAGTTCAAGATCCCCGCGTCTCCTCTCTTGAAGGACGAGTTGCTGCGACTGCAGATCGACCCCGCAACGGTGGTTGAGATCCAATCAGAAGCTGAGCTTCGGGGCGAAGTAGTCATTGCCGAGTTCGATCAACAGAACCGAATCTTGAGCCATGTCGGTCCAATTCCTGGGTTGGAGGCTTCAATGGTCACACACGAGCAGTTTCAGGCTCGAGTCCGCCACCGCGTCACACTCGTCGTGATATCCAACACACTTGCCATCAAGAAAGTCTACCGAACCTACAACAGCTTTAGTGCAGAACTACTGGCCCTGTCCGCACTGGCTTCCACGTCAGCCACACCGAGCATCGTTTCAGTGGACCGTGGCGCGCGTACGATCTATCTGACATTCATCTTCGGACGGAACCTCGGAAGTCTGATGGTCGCGCAAGGCGTGTCGATTACCGATCAGCAGCGATTTTCCCAACACTACCCCGGCGCGACTCGTTGGTCCGACCGCGTTGAAGCGTCATCTGAGCGAACTCGCATCCTTGACGCGTTTGCCGGCCTGGTAGATCCAGCCCAACAGACGGTCCTGGTCAACCTGCTACGCGAGGCACACCTTGCTGGCTGTACTATTCGAGACGTGAAATACGGTAACATCATCTTGCAGGACGGCGACCTTCGCATGTACGACTTCGACGGCGCCCGGGTTTTTGCCTCCAACACCAGAGAATTCACTAGAGAACGGGAGATTGATCGCGACAAGTTCAACTACTTCTTCGGCACGCGGCTGCAGACGCGAACCGTATTGCTTCAAGACGTTCGGGAACTGCTTGGCGAGCCGATTGGCGACATCTACTCACCAATCTATTATGGCAACGGATATGGCGTTGGCCAGATAGCATCCATCGAAAAAGGGTCTGGGAAATGGCTGTTCATTCACAAGTGTCTGCCTCAGCTACAAGACAAATACATTCTCGATCTTGGTTCCAACAACGCCTTGCTCCCACTTGAGATGCTGCGTGCCGGCGCACGGCGTGTCACCGCCTACGAACTGAAGGACACCCATATCGAATTCGCAAAGATCAATCACGAGTGGTTCGAGTTCGTCGATAACACATGCTACGACTTGGATTTGGTCCAGGGCCGTATCCGTGACGTGTGCAATCGAAGCTTGAGCGATTTTGACATCGCGACGGCTTTCTGCAGCCTGTATTACGAAGAGCCGAAAGACATGGAAGAGATCGTTAGGGTGTTGAGTCTCAATGTGGGGACCCTGGTGGTACAGTGCAACGAGAACCCCGACGAACACGAGGGGGAACTCCGTGAGCGATCTTCGCTCAACTTCTTGAGCGAGCTGCTCAAACGAAATGGCTTTCCCCGACAAAAGGTTTTCGAGTTTGCCGGCTACACCAGGCCTCTTATTGTAGCCGAACGGGAGAGGAAGTTACACGATTAGATACGGGCACGATACGCTTGACTACGGCGCCAGTGACAGCGAGTAGGCGTCTGG
>JAPUJU010000225.1 GCA_027296025.1 bacterium | reverse complement strand
ATCGAAAGCGGGCAACGTAACATTGTCATTGACCTCTCGGGCGTTGATTTCATCGCCAGCTGTGGATACGGCCTGCTCCTGAGCATGGCTTCGGAACTTCGGGAGAACAACAACGGCGACATTACGCTTCTCGCCGTTCCGGATCCAACTCTGGAAATGCTGGTGACAATGGGTGTCGACGACTTCTTCCGTATGATCGACAGCGTAGACGAGATCAGCCGGATCGGCGATCCTGCTTGAGACGGACTCTTCGACAACCCCGGTCACTTCTCGGCTAGAAGAGCCCTCACCAGTTGGTCGGTGACGAACCCCGACAAGCCTCGCCAGTAAAAATAACTGTCACTGTCTGTGGACACGTCCGTCGCCGAAACAACCTACGTGCGCGTGACAGCCCACGCAAGGACGATAGGTTCGAGTCCGAACATCAAGTTCCAGGCGGCGGACTCACCGGGGAGCACGCCCCCGTCGGCCAGGAGGGAGATCACGTTCGTGACAATTAGTACGCCGACAATTGTTGTCAGCGCCTGCTCACGTCGCTCGGCTGGACTGGCGCGGAACCACTTCACGATAAAAACGACACCCCCTGCGACCGCTATCGCAAGCGAACCCATAAGTATCGCACCGAGTCCACTGTTAACAATTTCGCTTGGAAGAAATGGGGCGATCGGAATGGCAATGAACGTGAGTATCGCCAGGAGATAAAAAGCCGTCGTTCGCAAGCCCCGCCGGCGCAGCGAACGCGGATATCGTAGAGCCAGATCGAGAAACGCTGCGTCGCCCATGGCAGTACCCGCCACATAGAAAACTGCAAATGCGGTTCCGAGCGCTGCGCTGTCAGATGCAACCGTTCCTCCCCAGTGAATGCATCCGCCAATCCCATAAGCCAGGAATACCCCGGTTAGTTTTGATCTCGACCGCCAGACCCAAACTGCGCAGGCCAGGTATAGAACGCCGAGTCCGCTCGTGGGCAACGCCAGCGATTCTGGAATATCAACTAGACTGGAGGGATTGAGCCAGGCTGCGGCACGAAAAAGAAGTGCAATCGAACAAAGCAACACAAGAATCGCCAAGCCAGGCTGGCGCGGTGCTTCGACGTGGTGGCCTCCGGTCTGGGATCGGGTCATAACGGTCTCCTGGCTTGGAACTTGCCGGGTCTTACGCAGTACGAATGTGCTCCTGTTCGAGTTGCATGAGGGTCATCGTTTTCCGAGCGTTCCGACCGATCCGGTCGGCAAACACTGTCAGGAGGAGTTGAAGATGGATGGTTTCAATCATGCCTCCAGTGTATCAAAGGTTTGGCGAGTAGTGGCGCTACAGCGCATTTGAGTTTTCAGACACTACGGATCGGTTTCTTCAATTATACTCATCGACGACTATTCGGCGTTGTGAATTTCACGACAGGATATTGAACTCGTTTTGGCTCAGAAACACACGACACAAGTCTCGAGCGACGGTGCGACGCTGGCACCCAGGCGATTACCGGCAGCCGCTCGACGGTTGATTTTTCTAGCGTTCCTCTTGAGCGGCGTGGCCGGGTTGATGCACGAGGTAGTCTGGGCTCGACAGCTCGTTCAGCTGATCGGTTCGACCGCATACGCCCGGACCGCCGTTCTTGCCGTGTTTATGGGTGGCCTGGCACTCGGCGCGTTGGTTTTCGGGCGGCGGGTCGACCGAGTTGGGAGACCGTTACACACCTACGTCGTGCTCGAGGTACTGATCGCCATTTACGGGCTCCTGATTCCCCTTCTGTTGAAGGTAGCGGGAAGCGGTTACATCGCGCTCTCCATGCACTTCTTTGAGTCCGGCACCCTCAAGCTGCTTCTGCGATTCGTCCTCGCGATCCTTGTCGTGATCACACCAGCCGTGCTGATGGGTGGCACGCTTCCTATTCTGGCACGGAGTCTTACCGACCGTGTCAAGGACACGCGGCAGAACGTTGGCCGTCTATACGCACTGAACAGTTTTGGCGCGGTGATCGGCGCGGGGGTTGCCGGCTTCGTTGCGCTTCCTCTCCTTGGGGTGTATCCGTCGCTCGTGATTGCTTCGTTGCTCAACCTGGCCGCGGGATTCATCGTCGCGCCGCTAGCACGTCGCGAACTTCCAGGGGTCAAGACACATGAGGTCAAACAAGAAAATAAGCGGCCGAAACGCGGGAGAAGCGAGTACAGGCCGGTGACATATGCGAAACGGCAGTTTCGCGTCGCACTTCTTGCGCTTGCGCTGAGCGGCTTTGCTGCCATGGGTTACGAGGTGTTGTTCATCCGCGTCATTGGGCTGTCTTTCGCCTCGACGACCCACTCATTCACCGTGATGTTGATGTGCTTTATCACGGGGATTGCGCTCGGAAGTTACTTCGTGGCTCGGCGTCACATCAAACGCCCGTTGTGGGTACTTGGTGTGAGTCAACTCATCGTGATCATGTCGATCATGGTCGTCACGCCCTTACTCGCGCGTCTTCCGTACTTCATCGATCTCGCAAGGATTGGGCTGAGGGGGACAAGCTACGGTTTCGAAGCGTTTCAGTTCGCGAAGACGACCCTGTGTCTGGCCGTACTGTTGCTCCCGACAACCTGCCTGGGGTTCATGTTCCCGCTTGTCGCGCACGTACAAGCAAGACAGCCGCGCCATATCGGTTCACGAGTGGGCGAAACATATGCATGGAACACCATTGGCAACGTGTTAGGTGTCGTCACGACGAGCCTCGTGTTCTTACCGATTCTGGGAATGTTGAACGCCTTTCATGTAAATTTTGCGCTTAATGCGGCTGCGGGCGTCGCGTTGCTCGTGGTCGGCGAAGAGGTACGGCGTGCTCGACGCTTTGGCGTCGCGGGGATCGCACTTGGAGTAGTAGTAATTTATCTGGCGATCGGGACGAGTTGGTCTGAGACGATCACATTGACCCCCGATCATTTCGATATGGCGAAGCCGGATCGGTCACTAAGTGCAAGCGCACGCGCCAACCACCCGTCTTCGAGCTTCGACGCATGGAAAAGGTATTACCTGCTGACGGAAATGGGCTGGCGGTTCAAATTCGTCTATCTCGAAGAGGACGCGCATAATACGGTGCTCGTATTTGGCCCCGATCGCCTTGGAGATGACACGATCGTGCTTTCCGTCAACAACAAAACCGATGCGTCGACCGTCGGCGATCTCGATACCCAGTTGCTGCTCGCCCACGCGCCGATGTTTCTGGTCCCCGAGGCCCGGTCGGTCCTTGTGATCGGCCACGGTTCGGGCATAACGGCCGGCTCGGTGCTGCGTCACCCCGTCGAACGTGCCGACCTCGTTGAAATCTCTTCTGCTGTTCTCAAGCTCGACAAGGTTTTTCAGGATTTCAACTATCATGTGCTCGATGACCCGCGCGTCCACGTTTATAAAGACGATGGACTGAGCTTTCTCCGCACCGTACCACGACGGTACGACGTCATCATCTCTGAGCCTTCGAACCCCTGGATCGCCGGCGTTGCCGACCTCTTCACCGTTGACTTCCTCAAAACTGCTCGAGAAAAACTCGCGCCGGGTGGTGTCTTCACATTCTGGTTTCACTCATACGCGCAGAACGACGAGACCCTACGGATGCTGTTGCGGACGCTCGGCACCGTGTTTCCCTACGCCCTTCTGTTCGCCGATGGAGATTTTGGCAATGTGATCGCGGTCGCTTCTGTGGAGCCGATTCGACCGGACTTCGCCGCAATGGAGCGCCGGTTCAACGAGCAGCCCGTGCGGGACGATCTGGCCCGACTTGGAATAACAAATCTGGCAGGGCTCTTGAGTCACCATCGAGTCAGTCAAGCCGGAGCTGAGAGTCTCGCGGGGCCGGGACCCGTGAATACGTTCGGCCGCCAACGACTGCAAACCATGGCGGCCCGAGCCTATTTCGAAGCAGCGGAATCTTATTTCTTCTGGGAACGGGATCCGCTATATCAACGGGCTGGTAAAGCCGACATTCTTCTCGATCATTACATAGAGTTTCGCAGGGACGAGATGTTCAATCCGATGGCTGGCGAGGAGTACGAGGCTACCGCGCGCTACCTGGAAAGTCTCGGCACGTATGCGAAGACCGTAGCCGCTTCAATCCGAGCGAGAGGAGCGACAGCCGATCGAGCTCCCTGATGAGCGCATGTTCATCCGTGGACCGTTTCTTCCCCGGTACCGTAATCACCTTATCGCGTCGCACTACTCCTAGTGAGAATGACGCTCGGCTGTGCTCGATGCGATTCCCTGGAGCTGCAGCCAGACAAAGCACACGCTAAGCCGAGCAGAATCAGTTGGTCTATCACCGTCTTGCGTCTCGAAGTGTTCACTCGCGTTTGTACCGAGTGTTGTCGTGCTAGTTTTTTGGCGTGGAACCGGTGACCGAGAGACTGCCGAACTGATCGCCCAGGCGAAGTGGCTGCGAGCATGACGTGTGAAAATTCGCCGTCTGCAACACGTCGCCGTTCATGTTGAATATGGTGACGTACGTAACGCTCTTCAACCCGTCATCGCCAGCGTTCGCGGCGTCGATCTCGAACTCGTCGTTCAGTTCAACAACGTCATCGAACCACACCTTTGTCTTGGAATTACCCAGGTCTTGCTTATCGGCGGCGACAATCCGGACCATCATCTCATCCATCGGATCACCGGAGCACGAGACCTTATCTGTTTTCTGGCCGTGGCTCGTCGCATCGCAGCCATCGCCGGTATACTCCATTGCGAGGGCGCGAAGCTTTC
>JAPUJU010000224.1 GCA_027296025.1 bacterium | reverse complement strand
CCGGTCAGCGTTGTCGACCTCGTTTTCGCCGGTGGCGACACGAAGGCGGGCGTGCAGACAATTGCGTTCAACCTGCCGAACGACGAGCGAGTGCGTGAGGCCAAAGGCAGCAAGAAGGTCATGCTGAAAAACATCACCCCGGCCAAGTTCGAGAAGATCAAGATTCCGATCGCTCGGGAGATGCTCGATCCCGACCAGATGAAGTACGTGGAGTTTGATGCGTACTTCAATAACGTGCTCATGCACGAGATCGCACACGGCCTCGGGCCGGGAACGCTCGAGCGTGAGGACGGGACCGAGACAACCGTCGGGCGCGAGTTGAAAGAACTCTATGCACCGATCGAAGAGTGCAAGGCGGACATTCTCGGACTCTACTGTCGCAAGATACTGATCGCGGAGGGCTTCTTTCCCGAAGAGCAGGCGATCAAGGGGTACGTGTCGTTCCTGCCCGGCTTCTTCCGCGCAATACGTTTCGGTGCATCGTCCGCCCACGGGCGCGCGAACATGATCGAGTTCAACTTCATGGCCGAGCGTGGCGCCATCGAGTACGACAAGCAAAAGGAACGCTTCCACGTGCACGTCGACAAGATGCCCGAGGCGGTCGAAGCCCTCGCCCACGAGCTCCTGATGATAGAGGCGATGGGAGACTACGATGCGGCGAAGGCGTTTCTCGACAAGTACGCGATAATGACACCGGAGCTGGAGGGCCTGTTGCGGCGTTTGACGAAAATCCCCGTCGACATCGATCCGAGGTATATGGCCGAGAAGTACCTCAGCAAGACAGAGTCCTAGAGTTCTCCAGGAAGACGATTCAAGAAGGGCATGGTCAATCGTGACCCATGTTCTTTTTCGTGCAGTTATGAATGTGCGGAGCCCGGTGGTCTTCCCGGAGGGATGTCATCAGTATTGATGAAAATCAATCTGGGAAAATAGGTCTCAGTCTTCCTGCTCATCGGCCTCATTCACCGCCTCTTCTTCAAAAAACACACGTTCCAGAAATTCCAGCGAAAAGCGTTTTTCCCGCAGCGAGTTGTACGAAAAAATAGAGTATCCGAGAACGCCCTCGACCCGCAGAAGTGACACCGAGTATCCGAGGTACTGGAACTTCCCGTCAAATGCCGGAAGGCCAATCAGAAAGTGGCGGGCGCCCACCATGCGTTTGATCATCTTAACGCGTTCGATCAACCGGTCGGGAGTGTACGCGTACGCCATCGGCACCACAAAGTCCACATCCCCCCGCTGTATCCACCCGAGCCAGTCCTGGCCCTTGTCGATAAACGCCTTGTCGTATTCGGGAATCACGGCCGCTGACAGCGGCAGATCGCCGATCGTTTGCCGAATACCGCGGACGATCGAATCGATCTGGGCTACGCGCCACCTCGTATACAGGCTGTCGAAGAATGCAACTCCGTCGCCGCCAAGTATTCCCATCAGGGAGACTTCGCGATCGCGAAGCGCTTTCGGGTCCACGCCGTACCGCAGGGCGAACGCCGTACGATTACCGACACTGTAATCAAAGTTCGAATTCGGGTAGCGGACGTAATCCAGATGGACCCCATCCACATTGTAGTTGTCCACGATCTCCCGGACGACTGCGATCGTGTGCGCGCGAACCTCGGGAATTGCCGGCGAAACGTAGTAGCCCTCCAGGCCGCGCTTCTTCCATGCCCGGACCGGTTCCTCGTCCATCCGCGTACCACGCCCGTCCGCCATGAGCCAGTCGGGATGAGCGCTGACGATATGGTTTTCTGGAGGGTCGCGCTTCGGATCGGACCAGACGTAACAAATATTCACCCAGGCGTGCACCGAAATCCCCTCCCCGTGCGCGCGGGTGAGGACGTATTGGAGCGGATCGAACGAATCGATCGGCGCACGCAGCGAGAGACCGCGCGGTTCCAGAGTCGACTCGTAATACGCATCTCCCCTCCCCCGGACCTGGACGAACAGGAGATGAAACCGTGCGCGAACGGCGTAGTCGATCATCCGGTCAACATCGTCCGGGGAGTTCAGCGCGTGCCGCACGACCCATGCCGCTCGAATCTCATCGTTTGGGAGTACTTCCGTCTGGATCCGAAGTGTGTCCAGATAGGAGGAGGCGATGCCTGGCAGTGGGAGGACAATTGCCAGCATAAACAGGAGGGCCCGATACACGGATGGTGCGGTCACTTTCCCGTCGTACCGGAAGCGAGGCGGCCTGTCAATAACTTTGCCGGGAGGAAGGAACCCCCGGTTTCCAACGACGACGCGGGACTCGGCCACCATGCGAAGAGCACGGGAACATCGGGCGTTCAAAACGATTTACCGACAGCGGCGCCGTAGACGAGCGTTACCCTTCCACGCTCCACCAGGTCTAGGTTGAACGCCGGCACAATCTCGTACCCGTCCCCCACCTCAAAAATGTACCCGACGCCAAGCCGAACAACAAAGTCGGTACTGGTTTCGGTATTTTCCACTCCAGCGCCGAGGGCGAGGTACAACTCCGGTGTCAGGTGGTAGGAGCCGACAACGAGTGCCAGGATATCGCGAACAGTTGCACCACCCAGCGTTTCGATGATCCCTCCGACAACCCACCGTGGATTCAGTCGATAGCCGTATTCAAGCGCCAGGGCAAGACTTGTTTCATTATCGTGCTCCACCCTTTCCAGCTCCGTCCCCAACCCAACGAAAACAAGAATTATTTGGCGCGCGAGCTCTTCTTCTGGTGCCTGCTCCTCTGCGGCTTTGTCTGGTTCCATCGCATGCGAAGAAACCGCGGAGAGTGATAGCGCAAAAGCGACGGTCATACCGGCAAGCATGTTGATCACTGTGGGGCTCCTGCAAAAAAAAAGGACCCATCGGGCCCCTCCGAAAACTACGATTCCTCATTATTCGTTCTTTTTTTTCTTTTCGGGCGATGTTTTGGTATCTTCCGGGGCTTCGGTCTCCGAAGCTGTCTCTTCTTCGGGCGTCGCGGTCGCAGTCTCCGCATCCACGCTCTCGTCCTCGGACCGTTTCTTACGGCCTTCTGGGGCGTCGATATCCT
>JAPUJU010000223.1 GCA_027296025.1 bacterium | reverse complement strand
CCCAGGTGATACCTCTGAAACGATCGTCGTTTCTCGGATCGTTGATGACGAGCGGCTTCTTGTGGATGTACATCCAACCCAGAAGACTGTCGTCGAGTCGGAGCGCCGAATGTTCCGCGGACGTAACAACGAGGCGCATGTTTGTCTTAAACGCATCTCCGCTTTCTTCTTCATTGTCGAGCAGGCGGACCACCGCTTGCTCCGCCGAGACGGCGCGCATTAACCGGTCCACGAGGGTTTCGACGATCTCCTGCGGTTTGGCGGAGCCGCCCATCGCAAATGCGAGGTCGCTTAGAATCGTCAGCTCGTTGACCGCTCGTCTAAGGTTCTGCACCTCTTCCTTGAGCGGTGCGCTCGCGAAGTTTCCACGCGTGAACGCCTCTAGGATCCTGGGCTTCTTTCCTTTTGCCATCCTCATCCTTGAATACCACCGAAAGCGGCATCACCCCTTAACCACTGCGACTCTGAGGACACTATTATAGCAGCAGACATCAAGACCGAGTCAGCAAAAAGCGCGGACGGCATTGATCAAGAGTCTAAGTTGAGTTACAGTGGTGCACCCATGTCCGACTCCTCGATACAGAAAACCCTGGACCGGATTCTCGACGCAGGGGTCATCGTCGCCGTGCGCATCGGCCCGGGCGCGCCGGTACTCGACATCTGTGAGGCTCTCGCCGCGGGCGGGTTGAGCGTTCTGGAACTCACACTAACGACTCCGGGCGCCTTGGATGCGATCGCCATGCTCTCGACCGACGAGGATCTGGTGGTCGGGGCCGGCACGGTACTCTCCAGAGAAGATGTGAGGAACGTCGCGGAGGTGGGTGGACGGTTTACTTTTTCTCCAGTCTTCGACCCGGACGTTCTCGACGAGGCGAAGGAGCATGGCCTGCTTGCCGTACCGGGCACGTCCACGCCCACCGAGATCTTGAAAGCCCACCGGTACGGCGCACGTCTCGTGAAAGTTTTTCCCGCCGGGCCGCTCGGCGGTCCTGCATACCTGCGCGTGATCCGCGGACCGCTCCCGAATATCCCGCTCGTTCCCACGAGTGGTCCGACTGCCGATTCGCTAGCCGACTACGTCGGGGCGGGCGCCGTTGCCGTCGGTGTAGGCGGCGTCGAACTGTTTGCCGAAGGATTCACGGTGTCCACAGTGAAGGCCGCCGCCCGACGCATCCGACAAGCGATGGACGCGCTCAAGTAGGTGCGGTCCACCCACCGACCACGCTGGAACCCGCTGCACACCTGACGCGGTCCGCCCGCCGGGCTACGCGCCACCGTTCTCACCGTAGTACGAGAAGAACCGGGCAATCGATTCGATTCCCATCCGAAACCGGTCGAGGCCAAAGTGCTCGTCCGGCGCGTGCACGCGGTCTGTGTCGAGACCGAATCCTACGAGCAACGGCTCGAGACCGAGCACGTCCCGCATCATCGCTGCGGCAGGAATCGACCCTCCTCCCCGGAGCATGACAGGCGGAACCTTGAACACTTCTTCCAACGCCCGCGCAGCACTCTTGAGGCCTGGATGGTTCGGGTCAACGTTTATCGCCGAGCCAACGCCGAGAGGATTGAACGTCACTTCGATACTCTCCGGCGTGTGTTCTCTGATATGCCGCTGGAGTTTTTTCATTATGTCATCAGGAGTTTGATCGGGAACGAGACGCGCTGAGATTTTCGCGCCCGCTTCCGCCGCTATGATGGTCTTCGATCCTTCTCCGGCATATCCACCCCAGACGCCATTCATATCGACGGTAGGCCGGATCGTTGCCGCCTCGAGTGTCGTGTAGCCCGGTTCGGTCCACGTACCGCGAACGCCGACCGTCTCGAGCCACGCCGCTTCATCGAATGGGATGCGCTTCATTTCTTCCCGCTCGGCGGCACTGAGGTCACGCACGTCGTCGTACATTCCCGCAACGGCAATCCGTCCATCGTCATCGTGCAGGCTCGCAATCACTCGCCCGAGCACGTTGAGAGGATTGTGGATCGCACCGCCATACAGGCCGGAGTGGAGATCACGATTCGAGGACTTCAGGAAGAACTCCATGTAAACGATGCCCCGCAAGCTTGCCGTGATGGCCGGAATGCCTGGTTCAGCCATGGAGGTATCACAGATGAGCGCAACGTCGCCGGTGAGCCGGTCCTTGTACTTCTCGAGAAAAGGACCCATGCTCTCCGAGGCGCACTCCTCTTCCCCTTCAAACACCATCTTAAGGTTGACTGGTAACTCCTTGCTGGATTTCAGATACGCCTCTGTCGCATTTACAATCATCATGAGCTGACCTTTGTCGTCCACGGCACCCCGTGCAAAGATCTGACCGTCACGAACCGTCGGCTCGAATGGATCACTGGTCCACAGGTCTAGGGGATCGGGAGGCTGCACGTCATAGTGGCCGTATGCGACGACGGTCGGCTTTTTGGGATCGGTCACGTGCTCCGCAAGAATGATGGGATGGATGTCGGTCTTGATGACCTCTGCCTTGTCGATCCCGGCGGTGCGCAGGCGCTCCGCAAGCCAGTCGGCTCCCCTGTTGACGTCTGTCGCGAACTCCGGGTCCGTGCTGACCGACGGGATTCGCAAAAAATCCTCAAGCTCACCGATATGCCGCTGATGATGTTCCTCGATAAATGACAGCGCCCGATCCATGCGTTCCATCCTTGCGTTGAGGGTTCGACCGACGGTGTTCCGTCTCACGGAGTCTATCACTTCCACGGCCCCGACGAGTATCTTCCCGTCCTGCGCCAATGACCCGCGCTACCCTGTGGGCATGGACGCAACCTGATCGAAGGTGTTATACTGCCGTCACACGCAATTACCCGACGCGGGTTCCCGCCCGACATGTCCAACATGGGAGAGAAACACTTCATGGATTTCCTCAAAGAGCTCGGCATCGAAAAGACCAATCCGGGCACCTGTGCCGGTCCCGGCGCATGGCTTCCAACAGAGGGCCGTAACCTGCTCGCCTCGATTAACCCCGCTACCGGCGAGGAAATCGCTTCGGTCGCCCAGGCATCGTCTGAAGATTATGAACAAGTGATGAGCGTCGCGACGGAGACCTTTAAAGAGTGGCGGCAAGTCCCCGCGCCGAAGCGTGGCAGTGTAACGCGCGATCTCGGAGATGCGCTACGCGCAAAAAAGGAAGCGCTCGGCAAACTCGTCGCGCTTGAAATGGGCAAGATCGTCCCCGAAGGAGAAGGCGAAGTCCAGGAGATGATCGACATCTGTGATTTCTCCATCGGTCTCTCCCGCCAGCTTTACGGTTTGACGATGCATTCGGAGCGCCCGCAGCACCGGATGTACGAACAGTACCATCCCCTCGGAGTCGTCGGTATTATCTCATCGTTCAACTTCCCCGTCGCCGTGTGGGCGTGGAACAGTGCGCTTGGCGCGGTGTGTGGCGACGTGCTCCTGTGGAAGCCGTCATCGGAGACTCCGCTCACGTCGGTGGCGGTACAGCACATTTGTAACGACGTGATGAAGGCGAATAAACTGACAGGAGTTTTCAACCTGATCAACGGGCGCGGTTCTGTAATCGGGGAGCAGCTGATTAACGACCGCCGCATCCCGCTTGTCAGCTTTACCGGCTCGTGCAAGATGGGCTATCGAGTGGGACGGGTCGTTGGTGAACGGCTCGGCAAAACGATTCTCGAACTGGGTGGCAACAACGGGATCATCGTGGACGAAACTGCTGACATCGACATGGCGGTACGCGCGGTTCTCTTTGGCGCGGTCGGCACCGCCGGGCAGCGGTGCACAAGCACACGACGTGTATTTTTGCAGAAGGGTATCGCCGAAGAATTCACGAACAAACTACTCGACGCATACAAGCAGGTCCGCATCGGTGATCCACTGGACGATAAGACGTTGATGGGGCCGCTCGTCAACCAGGGCGCCGTCGACGACATGACGAATGCGCTCGCCATAATCAAGAAGAAAGGCGGCGAGATTCTCAGCGGCGGAGCCCGGATCGACAAACCCGGGTTCTTCGTAGAGCCCACGATAGCCAGGGCCGAACACGACTGGGATATCGTCCATGAAGAAACGTTCGCGCCGATTCTCTACCTGATCGACTACGACAAATTCGAAGACGCGCTCGAGTGGCATAACGAAGTGCCGCAGGGCCTGTCGTCGGCCATCTTTACGACTAACGTTCTTCGCGCTGAAACATTCCTCGCCCACATAGGATCCGACTGCGGCATCGCCAATGTAAACATCGGCACCTCGGGCGCCGAGATCGGTGGAGCGTTCGGTGGAGAAAAGGAGACGGGCGGGGGGCGCGAGTCCGGATCTGACTCGTGGAAAATTTACATGCGCCGGCAGACGAACACGATCAACTGGTCGAAGGAGCTGCCTCTGGCGCAGGGAATCAAGTTCGAGTAGCCGGCTCGCAGCGTCGCTCGAGGCGTGCGAGCGGAACTTCTGCAGGGGCAAGCGAGGATCTGCCAACGGGCTGGGTGTGTGGCCGAAGCGGAACTTTGCACGAGCGAACGAGGATCCGCCGCGAAGCGGCTAGCCGAGTGAAGCGGGCCGTATGAAGCGAGTGCAGGGCCCGTCGGCGCCGCGAAGCGGGCAGTATGAAGCGAGCGCAGGCCCGTCGGCGCCGCGAAGTGGGCAACGTGAAGTGAGCGCATCGCCGGCAGGCGCCGTGAAGCGATCGCATTTGTGGTGTGGATTAACTCTGGACCCGAAGCTTCGCCAGACGGGCTCTGGCGTCCGGAACCTCACGGACGTCGGTGTCGGCGTCGCCCCAGTAGGATAG
>JAPUJU010000222.1 GCA_027296025.1 bacterium | reverse complement strand
ATCCTGAAACCGGCGGTATTCCCCGAGCCGAATCAAATCCTTGAATACCCGGTACTGACCGGTGCGAATCGCTTTCTGGATAGCAAGGACATCCTCGTTGGCGCGGTCAATTCTCGCCATCAGGTGGTGGGCCACCTTGTCCAACGATGCCGCCACTTCATCGAAGATGACGTCGGCGACCCTCGCAACTTCGTCGATGATCGGCTGCGACGATGACAGCGCTGTAATCAGCGATTTCTGCGTGCGGATGTCGGCGATCAGCGAGTCGATCTCGCCGGATGTGAGGTGAAACATCTGACTCCTCTGGATGATCGGTCGCGCAAGGGGCTGGAGAAAATCGGCCAGCGCCTCTGCTCTTTCGGGACCTTTCAGCGTGGAGTTATGTCGATCGCACCCTGTCCGCCGGACCGCACCACACGAACTGGAACGGACGGGATGCCAACGGAGCGCCGGTCGCAACCGGGGTTTACTTCTACCGCCTGACCTCCGCGGATCGGACGCTAACCCGTAAGGCCGTGCTGCTCAAGTAGGTTGCGGCCCACCGGGCGACTGCGCATGGCATCCCACCGGTTTACATGCTATAATAGGGCTCACTCTTTTGCCCGCCCGCCTGCCATTACGATCTGCCTCTTACCAGGGAGGAAATCATGTCCAGGGTCTTTCCAATCACGATTGCTTTAATTCTCGTTGCTACCGAGGGTCTCGCCCAAGGCCCCTCTCCGGGAAACACGTTGATCACACCGCTTCGATCGACGCAAACCTTCCTGATCGACATCTCGATGACCACCCTTCAGAGCTGGAACGGAACGAACGGCGCCGGGCACACGGTGTATCTGCTTCCGGATAACTCCGTCATCCGGTGCCAGGGGGATCCGAATGGCCAGATCGCCGGCGGCGGTGGATCCGGGGGGCACCTGCAACGCATTGACGAGGATGACAACATCATCTGGGATTACTTCTTCTCGGATGCGGAGAAGCAGCAACACCACGATATCGAGCCGATGCCCAACGGGAACGTTCTCGTGATCGCGTGGGTAATCGTGACCCAGGCGGAAGCGATCGCGGCCGGGCGGACGGCTGCGACCGGAGACCGGTTTCTCCCGACACTCATTGCGGAGCTGCAACCGGTCGGAAGCAACGACGCGAACATCGTCTGGGAGTGGCGGATCTGGGACCACATTGTTCAGGACAGTGACACCTTGAAGCCCAACTTCGGGATCATCGCCGATCATCCGGAGTTGGTCGACGTCAACCTCGGCAATGGAAACGGCAGCTGGGCTCATGTGAACTTTATCGACTACGACGAGAAACGGGATGAAATTGTCTTCAGTGCCCGCCGGTTGGAGGAGGTTCTCGTCATCGACCACAGTACCACAACGGCCGAAGCGGCGGGGCATACTGGCGGAAACCGGGGCAAGGGCGGGGACATTCTCTATCGGTGGGGTAATCCGCAGAACTACGGCCGCGGCACGGAGGCCGACCGCGTATTTTTCGGTGTTCACGGAGGAAACCGTGTCGATCCGCTGCTGCCAGGCGCCGGGAACATTATCGCGTTCAATAATGGCAATCGTGCGGGTGACCTCGCAGACTCCTCGAGCGTCGTGGAGATCGTGCCGCCGATCGACTCGAACGGCGACTACGTGATCGCTCCGGGCCAGCCGTTCGGGCCGGCCGCGCCGGTGTGGAAGTACGAGACCGGGCTGAATTTCTTTTCGCTGCGGTTCGGCAGCGGTTTTCGCATGCCGAACGGAAACACGCTGATCTGTGAAGGGACCAAAGGCAACATCTTCGAAGTCAATCCGGACGGGACGAAGGTGTGGGTATATATTGAGCCCATCGGAAACGGCGTGTTCGCCGCGCAGCGCTATTTTGACACGACCGTGCCAACCCTTCTCAGCCGCTACGACGTCACGGCGGATCGGGACCGGGTTCGGATAGTCTGGGAGCTCAGTGACTACGATGAAGGCGTCGAGTTTACCGTTGAAAGAGCGGAAGCCGGCGCCCGGTATTTTACGTCGCTGATTGGCGCGACCGTCGAGCGTGACGGAAAAACATTCACGTTTGTCGACACCGAATTCGAGCGCGGCAAGACACACGTGTACCGTATTCAGGCCAGTGACGGCCGTCAACGCTGGCTGTTGTTCGAGACAGAGCCGGTAACAACACAGCGGTGGGCGCTGGCGCTCGAGCCCGCCTACCCGAACCCGTTCAATCCGAGCACGACGCTTCCCTTTACCCTGTCAGAAGCGGGAAACATATCACTGCGAATCTACGACGTTGCGGGACGTCTCGTACGAACCGTCTACGACGGGTATGCCGACGCGGGAACCCATGAAGCGCGGTGGGATGGGCGTGCAGACGATGGTACGGTGGCAGCGACCGGTGTGTATTTCATGCAACTACGTGCGACCGGAGCGACGCTGCAACAGAAGCTCATCATAATGAAGTGATATGGCGGGACTGGCCGGGTGCCGTTCGTGGTGCCGTAAGCGAGTTGTCCAATTGGGCACCCGATGTTATCCTCGCCGAATCTGCTGCATCAAAGAAAGAACCTTGCCAGCTAGCCCCCGATATCCGGAGGTACGCGCGTGATTGCTCGTGTCGCCATAGTAACATCTCTGCTTTTTTCCCTGATACTGCCGACCCCGACACATTCCGACGTTCCCATGGGGACGTTTTCCATCGTCGCCTACGACCCGGATACGGGCGAACTCGGCGTGGCAGTTCAATCACGAGCGTTCAGCGTCGGTGCGGGCGTTCCGTGGGCGGAAGCGGGTGTCGGCGCGATCGCGACACAGGCGTCGACCAATGAATCTTTCGGGCCACGTGGACTTCAATGGATGCGCGATGGCCTGACGGCTCAACAAACGCTGGATACGTTGATCGCATCGGATGATGGGCGTGAAAACAGGCAACTTGGTATTGTCGACGCGCACGGTCGATCAGCGGCTTGGACAGGTAGCTCGTGCCAGCCGTGGGCCGGCGACAGCACCGAAGCGGGACTTTCCGTTCAGGGAAACATCCTCGCTGATGCGCCGGTCGTTTCCGAGATGGTACGCGCGTTTCGCGACACCGACGGTGAGCTGGCGCTGAAACTTCTCGCCGCGCTCGATGCGGCGCAGGCCGCGGGTGGTGACAGGCGAGGCCAACAGTCCGCCGCGCTTCTCGTCGTCCGTCCAAGCAACGACTACCCCGAGTACCGGACCCGATACGTCGAACTACGCATCGAAGACCACCCCGAGCCCATCGTCGAGCTGCGGAGGGTTTTCCGTATTCACCAGTCCAGCGATCTGTTGCGCGCGCACCTTCGGTATGCCGAGTATTATGACCACGAGGGAGACACAGCGGCGGCCAACCGCGAACGCCGGCGGGTGGGAGAAACGTTGAAACAGACACTCGCCACCGATGATGCAAGCGCGGGAACACTGAACGCGCTGGCCTGGTTCTGCGCCACGGCAGATATGTATCTCGAGGAATCTCTCGTAGCCGCCGAGCGCGCCGTGAGGCTCGAACCCGAAAACACCGGTATCATCGATACACACGCTGAAGTCCTGTTCCGTCTCAGGCGCTACGATGAAGCCATCGAGGTGATCGATCGTGCAATCGCCATTGACGCCACAGACGATTATCTCAAGAAGCAACGCGAAAAGTTTCTCGCGGCTCGATGAATCTGGAGCCCGGTACTGACTAATTCGTGCCTTCAGCAACACAACCCTGCTAGAATCAGCAGATGAACGTACAGGCGAACTTCAGCCGAAAATGCCTCGCTCTTATCGCAGCGATCATTTTTCCTGGCGCTACCACTGCGGAACCGGACCGGAAGGTAGCGCTCGACGACGTACACACCATCCGCTTTGCGACGACTGAGCAGGCGACAAAGCTTCTCGGAACCACCGACGCATGGGTCGAGGCATGCGGCCAATTCGATCGACAGGTCCGCGTGCAGTCCGAAGAGCCCGTGACACGGGAAGCGTTTTTGAAGTTCGCAACCGCTAACGTCCTCGACTGGGATGCGCAGGAGATCACAAAGATGACGGGCATCGTCGAGAGTATGCGTGCGAAAATCACTGCGTTGTCGCTCGACCTCGACCTTCCTGCTGAGATTCTGCTCGTTCAAACAACCGGTATCGAAGAAGGAAACGCCGGGGGGTACACCAGAGCTGCAGCGATTGTGATTCCGGAGCGTCAGCTGCAGAGCACCTCCGAACAACTCGAGTCTTTCATGCTCCACGAGTTATTCCACGTGATGACCCGGCACAATCCGACGGTGCGGATCCCGATCTACGAGTTGATCGGTTTCCAGTACTGCGGGGAAATCGAATACCCGAGGGAACTCATCCCCAGACGCATCACGAACCCTGACGCGTTTCATTTCGATGCCTGTATCGA
>JAPUJU010000221.1 GCA_027296025.1 bacterium | reverse complement strand
GTTGCTGCCGCCCCCCACACGCAAAAACGACCGGGCGGATTTTCCGCTCGGTCGTCTCCGTTTTTCGTATCGGCGGTCGCGTCTTTGAGGCGATGCGTGACTTCAGACGGGCGGCCTTGTTCTTGTTAACAATGCCCTTGTTGACCGCTTTGTCGAGTGCGCTCTGCCATCCCTTGACGGCCGCGTCCTTCTGATCCTCCGGCAGCGCGTTGAGGCCCTTGAGGTCTGTTTTCAACGTGCTCCGCAGAGCCCGGTTACGGATCTGCCGCTTGAGATTCGTCTTGACGCGTTTCTTGGCCGACTTATGCTGTGGCATATTACTTAATCCTCCTTCTGAATCGGAGCTAACGTAACATTCCCATGAGCGTGCGTCAAGCGAAACGTGTACAGAATCAACTCGATACAGCGGTCGACGAGTTTCTCGACTACGTGGTGAGCGAGCGGGGACTTCTGCCGGCGACCGTGGAAGGATACGCACGCGACTTGAGTGGATACCTGACAACCCTCGAACGGATCGGCGTGGTCGCGGTCCGAAAAATCGATGGTGCCTCCGTCGAGCGCCACATGATCGGTTTGTCCCGACGGGGCCTGGCGGCCGGGAGCCGTGCGAGGGCGCTGTCCGCGATTCGACATTTTCACCGCTTTCTTCATCGCGAGGGGAAGATCTCCGCCGGTCCGGGACTCGCCGGAACGAGCCCGAAAGCCCAGAGATCGCTTCCAAAGGTGCTCACGATGGATCAGGTGGAGCGACTTCTCGAGCAGCCGGATTCCACGCCGGCCGGGCTTCGGGACGCATCGATGCTCGAGATGGCGTACGGCGCAGGGCTTCGCGTGTCGGAACTCTGCGGGCTCACCTTTGACCAGATCCATGAGAAAGACCGGCTTCTGATGATCGTGGGAAAGGGCCGCAAGGAGCGTCTGGTTCCCTACGGTGCGCCCGCGGCGCGAGCACTGCGTCGCTATCTTTCAGCAGGCCGTCCGCACCTTGCCCGGCGAGGCACTCACCCGAGAGTCTACCTCAACCAACGCGGCGGGGCCCTCTCGCGCGTCGGATTTTTTAAACGTGTCAAGCAGCACGCGCACGCGGCCGGCATCCAGCAAGAGGTGAGCCCTCACGTCCTGCGACATACGTTCGCGACTCACCTGCTGCAGGGTGGGGCCGACCTTCGGTACGTGCAGGAACTCCTCGGGCACGCCGACATTTCCACTACGCAGATCTATACGGCCGTCGACACGCGCCACCTGATCGAAGTGCATCGCGCGTTTCACCCGAGGTCCTAGGGTGCCTTTCGCTCGTTTAAGAGTCCTTGACACCCGATGAGGGCGAAGCATAGAATCGCCTGAAACACTCGAAAATGACATGCTGAGCGCCAAATCGAATAATTCTGTATACAAGGCCGAGTTCGAGGGAATCAAGGCTCCGCTCGGGGTCCTCCTCCACTTGATTCGGCGTGACAACATTGATATCTACGATATCCCGATCGCTCGGATCACGAAGGAGTACCTGGGCTACCTCGATCGGATGGAGCAGCTGGAGATCGAGATCGCCGGGGAGTTCTTCGTCCTCGCAGCGACGCTGATGCGGATCAAGGTTCAGATGCTGCTCAAGCGGGACGACGGTGAGGAAGATCCGCGCGATGTGCTGGTCCGGAACCTCCTCGAGTACAAGAAGATGGTGGAGATAGCGCGCTCTTTCAAGGAGCTCGAAGAAGAACGCCGGAAAATCTACATCCGTCCGATACCCGCAGAGGAAAAGTCCTATCGAGGCGAGCCGATTTTTGAACTTAACCTGTTCGAGATCATGCGCACGTTTCGCGAGATCATGGTCGAGTTTGAAGCCACCGATGAGGAGGAAATCGAACCCGAAAGTTTTACGATCGAAGAGAAGTCCGACATGCTGCTTTCGCGCCTCGAAGAAAAAGAGCAGGTAACGTTTAGAGATCTGTTCAAGGGGAGTTCGAGCCGGCTCGAAGTCATCGTGACCTTCATGGCGCTTCTCGAACTCATGAGGCGCCTTGTGGTCAAGTCGCGGCAGGAAGGCCCGTTCGGTGAAATTTGGATCTACAAGGCGCCGCCGTCCGACGACGAGCTCGAGGCGCATTCGGAATGGTGGGCGAAACCTGAGGCTACGGCGGGACAACCTGACGTGAAGCCCCTGAGCGAGGAATAGATGGAACCTGCGAAACTCGACGACACGGTTATTGCACTTCTCTTCGCGGCGGACGAACCGATTTCTGCGAGGAAAATAGCGGGAGTCGTCGAAGATGCCGACACGGCGATGGTCAACGAAAGTCTGGATCGGTTGATGGTGCGCTTCGCGACGGAACTGCCGAGTATTGTACTCGAGCACGTGGCCGGCGGCTTTCAGCTTTCGACAAACGCTGCTTACTCGGAGTTCCTCGCTCGCCTCTACTCGGGCAGACGAAAGCAGCGGTTGTCCAAAGCGGGCATGGAAACGCTCGCTATTATCGCGTACAGGCAGCCGCTCACGCGTGCCGATATCGAAAGCGTTCGCGGGGTGGGATGCGGCGGCGTCGTTACGACGTTGATGGAGCGCTCGCTGATCAGGATTGTTGGAAAAGCCAAAGTACTCGGTGCGCCGTTTCTGTACGGGACGACCCATGAGTTTCTCGAATACCTCGGGCTCGATACGCTGAAAGACCTGCCAAGCATAGAGGAACTCGAGGCCCTTCTGGCAAAAGAAGAAGCGTCTCACTCGGCCCCGGAGCAAAGTGACCAGGGGAGTGCTCACGAAGCGACGGACGATGAATGGACGGACGAAACCGGGGACCTATCGGAGGCGTCCCTCTCTACTGGCGACTCCGGGGAAGCGGCACATGCCGCTACCGTCGAGCCCTGGACGACGGAGTCTCCGCCGTCGGAAAAGCCGCCGAAATCCAGTGACAACAAATCGCAAAAAATCCCGGTCGATGAACGCGACGCGTAAAGTCGAACCGGTCCGACTGAACCGCTATCTCGCAATGCTGGGTGTTGCCTCGCGGCGCGCGTGCGACGAGATTATCCTATCCGGCCGCGTACGAGTTGACGGACATCGACTCAAGGAACTCGGTACAAGTGTGGTGCCGGGTGTCAGTCGGGTTTTTCTCGACAACCATCCGCTCGACCACCCGCCCCGGCCACTCGTACTCATACTGAACAAGCCGATCGGTGTTGTAAGCACCGTGTCTGATCCCGAGGGCCGCCGAACAGTAATCGACTTCTGCGGGAAGTACGCGCGTTCGCGTCGCCTCTTTCCTGTCGGTCTGCATCTCGCTGGGCTTTGTGATCCCCTTCGTCCCACTCCTGGTCCTTCGATCTAGTCCTTTCAGCCCACCGGGATTGAAGCCAAGCAAGGAACGCGCCCACGAGGC
>JAPUJU010000220.1 GCA_027296025.1 bacterium | reverse complement strand
GGGGCCCAGACTGAGCCGGCTGATGCCCGCCTTTTCGAGGTCGCGCATCGGCGCGGCTTTCGCGTTCGCATACACGTTGATCGGCGCGCGGATCTGCGAGAGCAGTTCCTTGAGCGCCTTGATCCTGCCGAGGGTGATCGGATAGATGCAATCGGCTCCCGCATCGAGATAGGCTCTGGCACGGGAAACCGCTTCACTCATCTGATCGTCGGTGGCGGTATCGCTGCCGATGAAGACGTCCATTCGAGCGTTTATGACGATGGGCACCTTTTCTCCGCGGGCCGCGTTGCGTGCCTGCCGGATGCGCTCGCATTGGGATGACGCATCGCGCAGCGGGCCTCCTTCCGAGAAGCTGTCTTCGATGTTGATGCCAACGGCTCCAGCCTGAACGATCCGCCGAACGTTGTTGAACACGTCCAGCGGGTCCTCGCCGTAGCCGCCTTCGATATCTGCGCTGACAGGCACGCTGACCGCCGAGGCGATTCGTTGAATGACGTCGACCATGACGTCAAAGGTGATGCGCTCACCGTCATCGTGTCCGAGCGAGTACGCAACGGCAGCGCTCGCCGTTGCGACAGCGGGATAGCCGAGGTGCTCGAGCAGACGTGCTCCGCCGGGATCCCATATGTTCGGAAGGACGAGAAGTTTCGGGTCGTGATGTAATGCGAGAAAATCTTTCGCCTTCTGGATCTGCGTGGTTTTCAACATAGGCCTCGTTTCGTTAGACACACCGCAGTGTGCGGATGAACACATGTGTGACGTTGTCCTGCATGTCAGTAAGCATCGGAGTCCTGTGTACGTCCCCACTCCGTTTGACGACGCCACATGACGCGAATTAGTATGAAACCGGCGATGAACCCGCCGATGTGTGCGAACCACGCAACGCCGGCTCCCGAGGGAAGGCCGCGGCTCAACGACAGGACGCCCGCAAGCGCCTGAATGACAAACCAGAAGACCAGCAGCACCCAGGCCGGGAGAAGCATGATCCGGATGAAGATGCCGAGGAAAATCAAGGTCAGAACGCGGGCCCGTGGGTACACGACAAGGTAAGCGCCGAGGACGCCGGATACCGCTCCGCTTGCGCCCACCGTCGGGATCACCGACGACGGCTGGATGAAAACGTGAGAGAGTGCCGCAATGACTCCGGTTACGAGATAGAAAATCAGGAACTTGATCGGGCCGAGTATGTCTTCGATGTTGTTGCCGAATATCCACAGGTAGAGCATGTTCCCGAGAATGTGCATGACGCCGCCGTGAATGAACATGGACGTCAGCAGAGTTAGGTGCGGGATGATGGGCCCCTTCTCGTGGACGATGGGCGTTCCAGACACCGGGCCGACGAGGTCGGTCGCATGCGTGATCTCATACGGAATAGCGCCGAATGAAGCGACGAAGGCGTTCAGCTCGGATCCCAGAGAGAGCTCATAAACAAAAACGACGATGTTCGCGGCGATCAGAAACAGCGTTACGATCGGGAAACGTTGCGTCGGGTTGAGGTCCTTCAGTGGAAAAAACATCGCTCTTGCCCGCCGTGTTGAATGTCTTCAGGGCGTTACGCGTCGTTGCGGCGCGAAGCGGATACGAACCGCTCGATGATTCTTTCTGTATGAAGCAGGCGGTCGGCGCGCGTTATTTTTTTTGCCGCGAGCATGGTCTGAAGGAACCTGAGCGATTCTGCGCTGTCGACGTCGTACCACGGGGGGAGCATCGACAGGGACAGGTTCGCCACCCGTACGCGTTCGAGCGTATCACGCATGACGGTTGGCTCGCTCCAGGTAATCCCTTCGAACACAGGCCGGATCGGCCGTTTCATGCCGATCAGGTAATAACCGCCGTCGAACGCCGGCCCCAGGACGACGTCCGCGTTTTTGAGTTTTTGAAACGCGCGTTTGATGAAGGCAAGCGGGATATCCGGGCTGTCGGAACCGATGAGAACGGCCGAGCTGGCCTCGCCGGTCAACATTTCCTCGAAAGCGTCGACCATCCGCGCCCCGAGGTTCTCACCCGTCTGCGGCCGGAGCGCGTACCGGTCGGGAATGAGCCCCGTGAGGTTGCCTGCGTCTGTGCCGGCATAGAATACGGTCCCCGAGAGCTTCTTCAGTCTGGGGAGACGGGTGAACAGATCCTTCAGAAACGCGGTGTAGAGCTCACACGCCTGATCGGGCTCGAGCGGTGGGACAAGGCGCGTCTTGACCTGACCGGGCGCGGGGATTTTCACAAATATCCCAAGTTTACGCGAATACGTCATGCCGTCACTCTAACAGCCGGAATCGGGGGTGTCAATCGGCCGGAAAATCAGTGCAACTCATTGATATAAATCACTATACGTGGTGGAAGCGCCACCTTAATTGCCTTGACATCGCTCAAGATTGCAGGTACCGTCAATAACGCGCTTGTTTGTGAAAAATTGCACAAAATGACCCGGTGCCCCTGATACACCGCGCCCCCGGTTCGAGCGAAAATCCGTCAGACGCACAGGTTGTCTTGAACATGCCGCTTGCCGAAAAATATTCGTCCCTGTTCTTTCTATTCGCGCTTGCTCTCGCAGTGCCCACCATTATGGTGTTTCTCGCGTGGGTCACCGGTCCGCGCCGCCCCGGTTCCGAGAAAAGCCTCCCCTTCGAGTGCGGTGTCGACCCGACGGGCAATCCGCGCAGACGATTCGGAGTTAAGTTCTTTCTCGTTGCGCTGCTCTTTCTTATCTTCGATGTAGAGACGATCTTCATTTTCCCGTGGGCGGTTCTGTTCCGGGAGCTCGGGATTTTTGGATTCATCGAAATGTCGATATTTCTCATGATTCTGCTTCTTGGTTTGTTTTACGCGTGGAAGAAAGGGGCACTGGAATGGGAGTAAAGGGTCACCCGATAACAAAGGCGGAAACCGGGCTCATTACGACGCGCCTCGATGAGGTGGTCAAGTGGGGCCGCAAGAATTCGCTCTGGCCGCTCCCATTCGGGACGGCATGTTGCGCCATCGAGTTCATGAGCACGGTCGCGAGCGTATTTGATATTTCCAGGTTTGGCGCAGAGCTCGTACGCTTCTCTCCGCGACAGTCCGATCTGTTGCTCGTCGCTGGCACCATCAACTACAAGATGGGTCCGATCATGAAACGCATTTACGACCAGATGTGTGAACCAAAATACGTTATTTCGATGGGTGCATGTGCCTGCTCGGGTGGTTTCTACGATAACTACGCGACCATTCAGGGGATCAACCAGATCGTACCGGTCGACGTCTACATCCCCGGGTGCCCGCCCCGGCCGGAAGCCGTTCTCGACGCCATTATCAAACTCCAGAAGAAGATTGACAATACGCCCGCGAGAATGCCCGACACGAATTAGAAAGCAATGCCACAGAACCCCGACCAGCTTCAGCAGATAGTCGACAAGGTATCGCAGAACCTTCGCGGCGCGATCACAGGTGAGGAGGACTCATACGGTGACCGGGTGCTCATCGTCGCGCGCGACCACGTGCACGATACCCTGGCCGCATTCAAGGCGGAGGGGTTTGACTTGCTCCTCGATATCGCCGGGGTGGATCTTCTGAAGATCGAGCACGCCGACCGGTTTATGCTGACATACATTCTCTATTCGATGAAAACGGATCTCCGTCTGCGCATCAAAGTATTTGTCGCCAAAGACGATATGAAAGTGGCATCGGTTGCGGACCTCTGGGAGTCCGCGAACTGGGCCGAACGCGAGGCGTACGACATGTTCGGTTTCGAGTTCGAGGGTCACCCCAATCTTGCCAGAATTCTCTGTCACCGGGAATTCGAAGGACACGCGCTCCGAAAGGACTACCCGCTCATGAAGGGCCAGTGGGCGACCACCGCATCGGACCTCATGGTAGACCTGGAGAGGGAGTAAACGTGTCGACCTCCGCCGGAAAAAAGCTCGACATCACGGATGAGGAACTGATCGTCCGCGGTAGCGAAAACACCGTTCCCGATGAAACCTCGCTGGAAGACATCGATACCGAACCGATGTACATCAACATCGGCCCGACACACCCGGCAACGCACGGAACCTTCCGGATTTTCTGCAAGCTTGAAGGAGAGACCGTCGAGCGCGCGGCAGTCGAGGTCGGATTTCTTCATCGAGGTTTCGAAAAAATCGTCGAGTACAAGCAGTACACACAGATAATCCCGTACACGGATCGCCTCAACTACTGCAGCGCGCTTTCCAACAACGTCGGGTTCTGCAAAGCGATTGAGCGGATGCTCGGCATCACGATTACGCCGCGCACCGAAATGATCCGGGTGATCATCTGCGAGATTCAGCGGATCATGGATCACACGATCTGTGTAGGAACGAACCTCGTCGACATGGGCGCGCTTACGAACTTCTGGTATTTCTTCAACGCCCGCGAGAAGTTCTCGTACCTGTTGGAAGCGCTGACCGGCGCCCGTCTCACGTATACGTACATACGCGTCGGCGGCCTCGCCTGGGATCTTCCGGACGGCTGGGAGGACAGTGTCAAGGCCGCACTCAAAGAGCTACCCGCAGCCATCAAGGATGTCACCGGCCTTGTGAAGAAAAACCGTATTTTCAATGATCGTGCGAGCGGCATCGGCGCAATCGGTGCCGAGGAGGCAATCAGCTACGGGTTTACGGGGCCGTGTCTTCGCGCCAGCGGCGTCGACCACGATCTGCGCAAGAAACATCCTTACTACGGGTATGAAAACTTCGACTTCGATGTACCGATCGGTGAGAACGGCGATACCTACGATCGGTTGTTCGTTCGTGTCGAGGAGATGTGGCAGAGTCTTCGCATAATCGAGCAGGCCCTGAAAAAACTTCCGAAAGGCCCGATCAACATCGACGACAAAAAAGTTATGCTTCCTCCAAAGCACGAGGTTCACACGTCGATGGAAGCGCTGATCAACCATTTCAAGCTGGTCATCGACGGTATTCAGCCGCCGGCCGGCGAGATCTATGACGCGACAGAGGCGCCGAATGGGGAGCTCGGGTTCTACGTCATCAGCGACGGTAGTGCTCACCCCTACCGCATCAAAGTGCGCCCGCCGTGTTTCTATACGATGGCCGCGTTGAAGCGGCTGATCGAAGGTGGTATGGTTGCCGACATTGTTGCCATTCTCGGTGGTCTCAATGTTATCGCGGGAGAGTTGGACCGTTAGCCGGACGAACGCCGGTTTCCTCACTGAGTGAAGAGCACTTTTTCGACATGTCGGAGTAATTTGTACGTGGCTTGCACAATTACGGGCACAGGTGATTCGAATGGATGAAGAGTTCGCGTTCAGCGAAGCGAGCGAAAAAGAATTCATGGAAACGCTCGAACGCTACCCGACAAAAATGGCGGCGCTCCTGCCCGCGCTCTGGATCGCGCAGAACCAGAACGGTTACATCACGCCGCCGATCATGGAGTACATCGCCGAACGGCTGGACCTCTCGCCGGTACACGTGTATTCGGTATGCGAGTTCTACACGATGTATCACAAGAGTCCGCCGGGCAGGTATCACATTCAGCTCTGCCGGACGCTTTCCTGCGTGCTCTGCAAGATGGAAGACATCCAGGGGCACCTCGAGAGCAGGTACGGTATTCGCGCGGGCAAGAAGACCGAAGACGGTATGTTCAGCCTGACGCTTGCCGAGTGCCTCGGATCGTGCGGGACGGCGCCGGTGATGCGTGTGAACGATGTGTACTGCGAAAATCTGACAATCGCAAAAGTGGACCGGATTATCGAGGCGTGTAAACGGGGCGAGACACTCGAAGAAGACCCGATGCTGGCCCACTAGAGCGAAGAACAATCAAATCATGTCTGTGAAAATAGTCAGCCGGAACTTCGAGACTCCGAACGCCGATAAGATTGACGTGTACGAGAGTCTCGGTGGCTATAAATCGCTCGAGAAGTTGTTTGCGATGAAGCCTGATGACGTCATCGAGTTTGTGAAGAAGTCGGGCCTGCGCGGGCGTGGTGGTGCCGGATTCTCGACCGGCATGAAGTGGAGTTTCGTTCCGAAGAACGTCGATAAACCAAAGTACCTTTGCGTCAACGCGGATGAAGGCGAGCCCGGTACCTTCAAGGACCGAAAGATTCTCCAGTTGGACCCGCACCAGATGATCGAAGGTGTGATCATCTGTTGTTACGCTGTCGGCATCAAAACGGCGTACGTGTACATTCGAGGTGAGTACGTCAAACCGCAAGCACACCTGCACTCAGCGATCGCAGAAGCGTACAAAAAAGGCTACCTCGGCAAGAATATCAAAGGGTCCGGCTTTGACCTCGACATCCACATTCATCGTGGCGCCGGGGCATACATCTGTGGCGAGGAGACTGGGCTTATCGAATCCCTCGAGGGCAAGAAGGGGATGCCGCGGTCCAAGCCCCCGTACCCGGCAGTCATCGGCGTGTTCGGATGCCCGACCGTCGTCAACAATGTCGAAACGCTGGCGACGCTGCCATGGATCATGAACAACGGAAGCGAGGCGTATGCGGGGTTCGGGACCGAGAAGAGCACGGGCACGATGCTCTTTTCGATCAGTGGATCGGTCGAGCGGCCCGGCGTGTACGAATCTCCGTTCGGCGTCAACCTGTGGGATTTCATCGAGTCGAGCACCGGCGGGGTCCGTGGTGGCAGGGCGCTCAAGGCTGTGATTCCAGGCGGGTCGTCTGCGGCGATTCTGACGGCGGAAGAGACGCGTGCCACGAACCTCGATTACGAATCCATAGCGGCCGCCGGCTCCATGGTCGGATCGGGCGCGATCATGGTTCTCAGTGAAGACGACAGCATCGTCAAAGCGTTGCAGGTGATAGCGCGATTCTATTCCCACGAGTCGTGCGGCCAGTGCCCGCAGTGCCGCGAGGGAACGTACTACATTTCGGAAATCATGGACCGGGTCCTGGCGGGCGACGGCAAGCCCGGGGATATCGAACGCATTCTGGAGATGTGCCCATCGATGCTCGGACAGACGGTGTGCGTGCTCGCGGACTCGATCGCGATCCCGGCAAAATCGTACATCGACAAATTCCGCCCCGAATTCGAAAGCTGCATAAAAGGAGCCGCTGCGACCGCGTAGGATTGATACCGGCCGGAGACGAACCGTATGGCGCACGTCAAAATCACAATCAACGGAAAAGAAGTCGAAGCCGAGCAAGGACGATGGCTTATCGACGTTCTCAACGAGCAGGGATGCGATATCCCGAATTTCTGTTACCACCCGGGCCTGGGTCCGGACGGAAACTGCCGGATGTGCCAGGTCGAATACGTGGGCGAGCGTGGCAACCGCCTTGCGATTTCCTGCAACCAGCCGGTCGTCGAGGGGCTCAACGTGGTGACTGAAAGCGAACGGGTCGAGAAGGCGCGCGCCGCCGTCGAAGAGGCCCTGCTTCTCAACCATCCGCTTGATTGTCCGATCTGCGACAAGGCCGGCGAGTGCACGTTGCAGGACTATTATATGGACCACGACCTGGGCAACTCGAACCAGCAGTTCCCCCGATTCAAAAAACGAAAAGCGCTGGACATCGGTCCGACGATGGTGCTCGATCAGGAACGATGCGTGTTGTGTGACCGTTGCGTGCGCTTTCTGCGTGACTGGGCGGGGGAAGAGCAGCTCTACATCGCGGGCCGCGGCCACGAGGCATTTCTGACGACGTTTCCCGGCAAGGACGTCGATAGCGCCTACTCACTGAACACGGTGGACCTCTGTCCCGTGGGCGCGCTGACGAGCAAGGATTTTCGCTTCTCTACGCCGACGTGGATGTTGAAACGTACGCCGTCCACGTGTACGACATGCGCCCGCGGCTGCGCGATAGAGATCGACGTCGACACGCGCGACAACACGGTGAAGCGCCTGCGGCCGCGTTACAACCCGGAGGTCAACGGGTACTGGATGTGCGACGAGGGGCGCCTCAACTACAAATTTGTGAATACGGACAGGATTCGCGACGGTTACGTGACGCGCGCCGGACGCAAGATTGATACGACACTCGAAGTGGTGATGGGTGAGATCGGGAAAATGCTCGGTGACGCAAACGCGGCCGGCTCGACCGTGTCGATTCTCGCCTCGGCGACGTGCACGCTGGAGGAAATGTTCGCGCTGAAGAAACTCGCAGCTGCTCTCGGCGCGAAGCTGGAAGTGGCGACGCACGTACCCGACGGCGAAGCGGATAGCAAGCTTCGTGTGGCCGACCGGCACCCGAACGTCGCAGGCGCCGAACTGCTTCGTATTCCGGTTGTGGATCTCCGGGGAGAGGGAGGCGGGAACGGAAAAGCGGCCGAGGC
>JAPUJU010000022.1 GCA_027296025.1 bacterium | reverse complement strand
ACGGCTGCGGAGGCAGAATGGGCGTCCAACACGCGTATCGTGGAGGGTGATACGACGAACACATACAAGGCCCGGATGGCAAACGAAGCGCTGGCCGCATTCACGGGCGGCGTGGAAAACATCGAACACGCCCGCAAGTTTCTCGAACATCGCAGCGACCTGAGCACGCTTCAGGTGAAACAGCTCGATAAGATTCTCTATATGGCGGCCAATAACCCGCAAACCGTTCCCGATCTCGTCAAAGCCCGAATCAAGGCCGAGACGGAGTTGAACGAACAGCTCTTTGGTTACGACTTCAAGATCGATGGCGAGTCCGTAACCACGGCGGACATCGACAAGATCCTGCGTGAGAGCGATGACCTCGCCGAGCGCCGCAAGGCCTGGGAGACGAGCAAGGGTGTTGGCGCGAAGTTGAAGGACGGGCTCGCCGACCTCCAGCGGCTCCGGAACGAAACGGTTCGGGCGCTCGGTTACGATGACTACTTTGCATACCAGGTGTCCGACTATGGAATGACGACCGACGAACTTCGCGAGCTCATGATGAAGCTCAACCGCGAATTGAGACCCCTGTACCGTGAGCTGCACACCTACGCGCGCTACGAGTTGGCAAAGCGATACGGAGCGTCAGAAGTGCCCGACATGATTCCCGCCGACTGGTTGCCGAACCGGTGGGGGCAGGACTGGAACGCGATGGTCAGCGTCGAAGGGCTCGACCTCAACGCGGTACTCGAAAAGAAGTCGGCCGAGTGGGTGAACGAGCAGGGAGAGCGCTTCTTCGTCAGCCTGGGGTTCGATGAGCTCCCACAATCGTTCTGGACTAAGTCGAGTCTGTACCCGCTTCCCGATGGGGCTGATTACAAGAAGAACAATCATGCCTCAGCATGGCACATGGATCTCGAGGACGACGTGCGCAGTCTGATGAGCGTCATTCCCGATGCGGACTGGTACGAGACAGTGCATCACGAGTACGGGCACATTTACTATTATATGGAGTACACCAACCCGGACGTGCCGCCGTTGCTTCGTGAAGGAGCGAACCGCGCCTATCACGAAGGGATTGGGAGCCTGCTCGGTCTCGCGGCCATGCAGAAACCGTTCCTCGCTCATCTCGACCTTCTGCCCGAGAACGCCGAAAGCGACGAGACCCAGAAGCTCCTGAAAGAGGCGCTGAACTACGTTGTGTTCATTCCATGGTCGGCCGGCGTCATGACAGAGTTCGAGTATCAACTCTATTCGACGAATCTGCCGACTGACCAGTTCAACACGGCATGGTGGGACATAAAGGGCAAGTATCAGGGAATCGCTCCTCCAATGCCGCGCGGCCAAGAGTACTGCGATGCCGCCTCAAAGACGCACATCATCAACGATGCGGCGCAGTACTATGACTATGCGCTGTCGTATGTTTTTCTTTTTCAGGTGCACGACCACATCGCCAGAAAGATTCTGAATCAGGATCCGCATGCCACGAATTACTACGGGAGCAAAGAGGTCGGAAAATTCCTGAGCGCGATGATGCGGCCGGGCGGCACGCGGGACTGGCAGGAGCTTTTCCGTGAGAACGTTGGTGGCGACCTGAGTGCGAAGCCGATGCTCGACTATTTCGAGCCGCTGACGGCGTACCTCAAAGAGGTCAACGCCGGCCGGACGCACACGCTCGGGGACCTGTAGCATCTCAACACAAAACCGCATTGCGAGGAGGACAAATGGTTAGTATTGACGAAGGTGCTGTAAAAGTGATCGAGATTATCGGCGTCTCGCAGTCAGGGTTCGGTGACGCGGTCCAGCAGGCCGTGCAGAAAGCGGCGCAAAGTGTCAGCGGCATTACAGGCGTGGAAGTCATCAAGCAGAGCGCACGGGTCGACAACGGTCAGATCGTTCAGTACCGTGCGGCAGTCAAAATTGCCTTTGTCGTGAAGTAGCCTCTGCAAGGGGCCGCACGATGCCGACGGGATGACTCCGGGGGGATCCACAGGTATGTGGAACAAAGTCAGGAAACTGATCAGCGATCACACGTCGTTTGTGATTACCACGCATGTTCATCCGGATGGAGATGCCATCGGATCGGAGGTGGCGCTCGCGCACTATCTCCGTGGCGTCGGCAAAGAGGTGGTGGTCGTTAACTCGAGCCGAACGCCGGGCAACCTCCTTTTTCTCGACCCGGAGCGTCTCATAAAGGTCTATCCGGAAGACTACGACGCCAGGCGGGTCGAGTCGGCCAACGTTGTCATCGTCGTCGATGTGAACAACTGGGGCCACATGGGTCCAATCGCGAAAATCCTGCAGAACCATCCTGGGAAACGAATCTGTATCGATCACCATCAGGGGGAGGATCTCGGTTTTGCGGACGTTGTAGCGACCGATTCTTCAGCTGCGGCAACGGGAATTCTTGTTTACGAACTCATTCGCGAAATGAAGGGCGAGATCACGCGTACGATAGCGGATGCGGTCTACACGGCCATCATTACCGATACGGGAACCTTCCGCTTCTCGAACACGGACCGCCGCGCGTTTGGGGTTGCCATGGATCTCATGGACAAGGGAGTCGAACCGTTTGCGATCGGGAGGAGGGTGTTTTCAAAGACCGTGGGCGCGGTCAAGCTGCTCGGGACCGTTTTGAGAACGCTCGAGATATCCGACGACGCCCGCGTTGCGTGGGTGCATGTCACACAAAAGATGTTCGAGGCGTCGGGTGCCCGCTATGAAGACAGCGACGGTTTGATTGACGTGGTTCGCGCGATAAAACACGTTGCCTACGTTCTGTTTTTCAAGGAAACGCGCGATGGAAAAATCAAGGTGTCCCTGAGGTCCAACGGAAAAGCAGACGTGCACGTTATCGCACAGTCGTTCGGCGGTGGCGGGCATAAGATGGCAGCGGGGATGGCCGTCGATGGTCCGATGGACAAGGCGATCGAGCGCGTGACCCGGCACTGCCTCTCGAGGTAGCCCGTCTACCACTTCATTTTATATATCTCGATCGAGCCAACCTTGTGAGCAAGTGTGAAAACCCCGGAGAGCACAAGCCGCCGGGCCGCCGTCGAACCGGCGATCCCTTCGGTCCGGCAGAGCACGTAGAATGGGCGTCTGAGACGGCGAACCGGTTGAAAGTCCGCGGGCGTCAACTCTTCTCCCGAATACGTTTTGTTGCGGATTTGAAGCCGTGCCTCCAGTATTTTCTCATCGTATCCCCAGATACGCGCGTATTTTTTCGAACCCCAGAAAAGATCACGAGACCCGAGAACCGGGATGTCGAGAATGTCGTTCTCGTCGAGAAAAATGGCGTCGGTATCCGTCATCGCTTGAATCCACTGGAACGCTTCCAGGGAATCGTCTGAACGAAACAATTGGGATTCATCCCGTAACGCGTGGTAAAAGTAGATTCCATTCAGCGGGACCGTAACCATGACCATGTACAAAATTGCAGTCCGCCAGCGTCGCCCGACGGCAGCACTCTGAAATCCCGCGGCTGAGATTGCGGCGAGTGGAACAAACAAAAGAAACGAAAACTTCGTTTCACTGGTTGTTGTGAGGTCGACCAGAAGGGCTGCCAGAAGGACGAATCCCAGCCACAGCAGGACGAACGACCGTTCAGGGCGTGCCACGTTTTTCCCCGAACGGTGAACCAGGTAGGTTATCGCCCAGGGAACCGCAGAGAGTATGCTCGCGATGAGCCCGAGAGTGTGTCCCGGCTGAAATCGAATCTTGAAAGATGATCCACTGTAGTCACTTTGCATGACAGACATCAGGTACGGACCCACGACGAGAATACTGAGGCATGTCAGAAGAAACAAAGTGCCGCTGTCGCCGCCCCTCGAGCGCCGTTTCTGCACGATCCACGTGAGCAGCGATGCGCCAAGGACAGCTGCTGCAAAAGTAGCCCCGATGATGATGTGGAGCATGATCGTTCCGGCTCCCAGCAAAACGTAGCTGATTGCCCGGCACACCGACTTATTCTCCGCCTTCGGCGCGATAGCCAGGCACCAGGCCGCACACATCGCCCCGATCGACAGCATGATCGCCGTGCCGAGCATGAACTTCTCCAGAAACATGAACTGATTGACGTTCACGGACAAGACCGCAGCCGCTGCATGATGCCCCGGCATGGCCGTCGTGAAGAAGCTCGCGAGGAAATTGTAGTCCTTAGTCTCGCCGAATACCGCCTGTGCGAGTCGAATCGGTACGAAGAGAAAGAAGAATCCGTTCATACCGAACAGGCACAGTATCAGACTGAGAAGCCTCGCCTTGTTCGTCTTTGCGAAGCGCCCGGTCAGCCAGACGAACGCGGCGATGACGTTCACGAGGGCGACGAAATTCAAAAAGATCATTGCGTTGAATACGTCGAGCCGGGTCAGCGTCGTAATGGCCCCGAGAAGAATGTGGTACAGGTACATGTATTGAAGCGGGATCTGGCTAAAGTACGGATCGGTAATTGGTAGCCCGTGTAGAGCGAGCCGGTTGAAGGCCGCCGCGTGGAACCAGCTGTCTGACCGGGTACGCCACCACTCATTCGTAATGGGAAGAAAGAAAACGATCGCCGCGACGACCGCGGTGATGACGCCAATTGCTACGAGAAGCCTCGTCGTTGATTCGTCCGGCTTCTCGAACCTGCTTCCGAATATTGCGAAGGCGACTGTTGTCGCGGCTAGAGCAGTCCAGGTCGCTTCCGCGATCGACATTCCGACCGCGGTCGCGAGAAGGGTGACGGATCCAAACAAAATCGGGGAGACGTTCAGTGTCAGCGCCACCACCCCCAGCGGGGAGCGTCGCGTTCGTGATGCGAGCGCGAGTGCAGGAAGCACGCAAAAGAAAGCGAGCGTCGATGGGAGTCGAAGTATCGAGAATGGCAGAAACAACGGTGCAAACAACACCGCGAGCCAGACGAACCTGCGAATCGGCATGGGTGGATGATAGAAGAGTAGGCTCAGGGGATGCAAGAGTTACCAAAGTCAGCCAGGCATCCCCTGAGCCGTGGGGGAGTGATGGAGGTGCTACATGTATAGATACGTATCCGGCGCGAAAAAGGTTCCCGACAATACCGACAAAAGCAACACTTGCCCGCGCCTTGACTTACACGATTGATTCGTGGTACGAATTGCGTGGGCCAACTCCAATCACCCCGAATAGCAGGTCGATCATGACGCATACGCATGTTAACGCAAAGCCCGACCGTGGTTTGCTCGTTGGGACGCGTGAGTTTCTCGAGATGATCAAGTTCGAGCACACGATCTTTGCTTTGCCGTTTGCATACCTCACGCTGTTTCTCGTCGAACGCGGCTGGCCGTCGCCCGGTACGCTATTGTGGATCACCGTCGCAATGATTGCCGGCCGGACTTTCGGGATGGCGGCGAACCGGCTCATCGACGCGCGCATCGACGCGCGTAACCCGCGCACGTCGGGTCGCTCACTCCCTGACGGACGCATCTCGTCGCTGGCAGTGATGGTGTTTATGGCGGTTTCGATAGCGTTTTTTCTTCTGGCCGTTTATCGCCTGAGCCCTGGTGCGCAACGCTTGTGGCCTATCGTTATCGCGGCGATGGTACTCTATCCGTACGCGAAACGTTTCACCTGGCTGAGTCACCTGTCGTTGGGTCTTGTTTACGTGATGATTCCTGCGGGTGTGTGGATCGGTGTGGCGAATGAACTTCCATTGGAGGCGTTAACGCTCGGGATCGGCGCGGGCTTCTGGGTGGCGGGGTTCGACATCATCTATGCGTGTCAGGATATCGAAGTCGATCGCAAACAGCGGCTCCATTCAATGCCGGCTGACCTGGGTGTGGCACCCGCGTTATGGATTGCACGCATTTTTCATGTCGTATTCTTGT
>JAPUJU010000219.1 GCA_027296025.1 bacterium | reverse complement strand
GTAAGGACGACGGCAAGCAGGATGTTTTGGAGTAATCTCTTGACGATGACCATAACCCCTCTCACCGCGGACCGTAGATCCGCGTCGATGGTTTGAAGGCATCCGAATCCGGGTTTCGGAGCCGGCAATCTCGCGTGGCCGTCGGCCGCGCCCGGTGACATCTGCGCCGTCGGATGGCGCAAGGGAATCGAATCTGGCTGGGGGGATCCGGACACCTCGGCGTGCTTCTCTCTCCGCCTCGGCCTCCTTCAAATCGTAACCGCTTTTCGATTAAATAACAACTCGTTAGCCATTCGCGCAAGTGTCAAGGAAATGTGACATCCCGTGACCGTTCCGGTTGACAATCCTATCCTATTGTAATGAAAAAGGATTTGGGGCTGCACCCGGGTATATATGTAAGAAAAACTTTACATATTTGGATCGTGACCACCGGGGTGCAACCCGGCACGATGCAGAATTGTTAGGGCGTAATACCCATCATAACAGCCAGTTAGAAATTACTAGTGACAATACGAAAGTTTGGTACGCGCTATGCTACATCAGGTAATCGAAGCGGCCAGCGAGAAAGGCTGCGGAACCGAAAGAAACATTCACTAACATAGGGGCAACGGAGGCAAAAATCATGAAGTACATCGCTCTTACCAATCTTGGGTTCATTCTCGGTCTGATCGGTTTCCTGGGCAAAGCAGTTTGGGGAAAAGCCGTCTGGTAAAACTGTCAGAGAGAGCACGCGATTGAGGGGCCTGCGACGATGTCGCGGGTCCCTTTGTTCTTGACCCCGGTTTCCAACCCTCCAACCACATTTTATCCGATCTCCAGATCCGTTGTCGGGCCCGAGTGTCATTGTTTCTTTACAGGTAGTGTCAATTTTATTTGTCATTGTAACACGTTGTATTATTATGTATTAACACATTTACTGCTTATAACTGTAATGTAAACACGACAGTTTTGTCTTGAGCGACGAGGCGCTTTCGGTCATAATAGGAAGTGACAGGAATCTAACCTGAGTCCTGGTACGGGACTAGCAACTTTGAGGAGTCATGCGGATACTTGGTATAGCACTTGCCATTGTAAGGACTACGCGTACGCGGGTAGTTCTTCTTACAACGCGTAGGTGTGTAGAACGGAGCGGAGCTAGGCGTCCAAAAGGATTGGGCGTAGCAAATGGATGCGAAGTAACCACATGGTCGGAGGTGATGTGCCATGAAGTACATTATCCTGACGAGCTTAGCGTCGATCCTGGCACTCTTTGGAAAAGCCGTATGGATCGCTGGAAAAGCCGTATGGATGGGATAATCCGGGAGGGGGCCCGCTGCTGAGCGGGCTCCCCTTTTTCCACGTACCCGATTTTCGGGGGGCCAATGCGAGACAACATGGACAAGGGTTACGGTGGCGCCGGCAGCGGAAAGAGCAGCGATACCGACGGGTTTTTCGACGAGCTGGATAGGAAGCTTGCTCAAACGAGGGAAAACGTTGCGGATACGGCGGGCCTGCAGCGTCGGTACTCGATTATCGAGACCCTTCTCGCGGTGAGCACGTCGTTCAGTTCGAGCCTGGACATGGGCGAGCTGCTGGAGCGCATCGTTGACGCGGTTGTTCGCATCACCGATTGCGAGAGGGGCTACCTCGTGCTCCGTGAGGAGGGCGGTGAGTTGTCGTTTGCTCTCGGACGATCCAAGAGTGGCGAGGCACTTACAGACAAGAACTTTGAGATAAGCAGGAGCGTCGTACGGAGTGTCGCCAACACGGGCGAAGCTCAGGTCGTCATGAACGCCCAAGAGGACGCCGAACTGAGGAGCAAACGAAGTATCGTCGAACTCCAGATAAGGACCGTGATTTGCCTTCCGCTCAAGTTCGAAGACCATCTGGTCGGTGTTATCTACGCCGACAGTGACAGCGTATCGGAGACATTCACTCCTTCCGATATTTCAATCATGAATGCCTTCGGGACCCAGGCGGCAATCGCGATTGCGAACGCGCGCCGCCACGGCGATTTCGAACTGATCAAGTCCTCCCTCGAAAACCAGAATCTCAGTCTCCGCAGTGAGCTCGCAGAGCGCTACGAGTTCGCCGGTATCGTGGGCTACAGCAAGCGGATGCGAGATATTTTCGACGTGATTCGGAAAGTCGCGCCGCTTACGACCACAGTCCTCATTCAGGGCGAAACCGGCACGGGCAAGGAACTCATTGCAAAAGCCATTCATTACAATTCGCCGCGCAAGTCCCACGCAATCGTGTCGATCAACTGCGGTGCGCTGCCCAGGGATATTCTCGAAAGCGAACTGTACGGGTATCGCCGAGGAGCTTTCACGGGCGCCGACCAGGACCGGGGAGGGTTGTTTGAAGCCGCGGACAAGGGGACGCTGTTTCTCGACGAGATCGGAGAGATGCCTGTGGAGCTCCAGGTAAAGCTGCTGCGATCGCTTCAGGAGGGTGAGGTGCGCCGTCTCGGTGAGGACCATTCGAGGCCCGTTGATGTACGCATCATATCTTCTACCAACAAGGATCTTACCGCGGAAGTGGATGGAGGCCGGTTTCGACGTGACCTTTACTATCGCTTGAACGTTGTACCGATCTCCCTTCCTCCGTTGCGGGAACGGCCCGAAGACATCCTGCCGCTGGCCGAACATTTCATCGACCGGTACTCGAAGGAAATGAAGAAGCGCCGCCCCTCGATGAGCCGCTCCACCAAGGAGCTGATCATGAGTCACCGGTGGACGGGCAACGTCCGCGAACTGGAGAACGCAATCGAACGCGCGATCGCCCTCGGTGAAGGGCGGAAAGTGCTCGACGCTGCGCAGTTCAGCCACATCAGCGAGACTCTCCCGAACGAGGCCCGTGCGACGGAGAAGGCCTCTCTCAAATCGATGATGGTCGACTGGGAAAAAGAGGTCATCCGCAAGGTCCTCATAAAGAATGGGTGGAACGTCTCGAGGACGGCGATTGTACTGCAGATAAGCCGGCAACAGCTCCACAACAAGATCAAGCGGTTCCAGATGCGCCCGATGGTTAAGTAGCGGCGATAGGGTTGCCGAGCATTTTGCGGGAGGAACCCGTATTAGAAGTGCGTCGGCCGCATGGCTAGGGCTGGAGGAGCGTAATGTCCCAACCACCCGACTCCGCCTTCGTGTAGAGATAGCGTTCGTGAAGCCGGTCCGCTTTGCCGTACCAGAATTCGATACGAGTAGGAACGACGCGTAGCCCGGACCAGTGCGGCGGACGTGGGACGGGTCCGCCGTCGAATCGTTGCATGCATGCCTCGACAGCCCTCTCCAGTTCCTCTCGGGACCCCATGATTTCACTCTGTTGCGATGCCCACGCGCTGACCTGGCTGCCCCGGTCCCGCGTTGCGAAGTAGGTGTCCGCTTCCTCGTCAGCCACCGGTTCAGCGACCCCCTCAATCCGGATCTGCTCCAGAAGTTTTGACCACCAGACACAGAGCGAGACGTTGGCGTTCGATTTGATATCAGTTACCTTTGGGCTGTTCATGTTCGTATAGAAAACAAAACCGCGTTCGTCGACGTCCTTGAGCAGGACGACTCGCGTCGAAGGCATCCCGTCAGCGCGGATCGTCGAGACGCTCATTGCGTTGTAGAGCTCGATCCCAGCCGCTTCGGCGCTTGCAAGAGCAGCCTTAAACTGTGGGATCGGATTCGGATCCATCTTGTGCATCAGACTTCCTGTCGTTATTTCTGGAGTTCCAGGTACTGTAGGTGGCGACCCGCCGCCGCGTATTTGAGCTCGTAATTCGTCCTCGTCTGAGCTTCGAACAGGCGCTCTCCCGTCGTCCGTACGCCTTTCCACGAGATTGCGCTTCTTACGACGGCTTCTTCCATCTGGAGAAAGTAATCTTCGTGGTCGGTCGCCAGCTCGATGAGCCCGCCGTCCTCGAGCCGGGAATGGAGCAGTTTCAGGAACTCTCCGGTGACCAGGCGGCGTTTGCGGTGCCTGCGCTTCGGCCACGGGTCGGGAAAATAAACGTGAAACGTCGAAACTCCTCCCGCACGCAGGCTGTGGACGATGAAGTCCTTCGCCTCGGTCCTGATGAACTTTACGTTCCGTATCTGCCGCCGGTCACTTCGATGGACGGCGTACCGCATCCATTTCCACACCATGTCGATCCCGAGGAAATTTATCCACGGGTTCTCTGCCGCCCGCGCGATGAGGAACTTCCCTTTACCGCAACCGATCTCGACTTCCAGCGGAGCGTCCGCCGGGAAAACCGTGGAGATCTCCGGGCGGTTTGCCGGATCGTATCGGAGAAGGCTGGTCCGTGTTTCCTCAAAGAGATGCTCGTTCAACGTGCGCATGGTCCCCTTATTATGCCATACGCTGCCCGGGGGTGCAATCGTCGGAGGATACCTAACCGGACTTGTCTTGAGCGTCCGCGCTGTTCGGAAAACCCGTCGAGAGTGCCATCAGAAAACGGTGCATTTCCGACGGATTGCTCATGGGAACACGACGACGGTAGCGCCTCGAAAAAATGACGAATGGATCGGTCTGTTCGCCGCCG
>JAPUJU010000218.1 GCA_027296025.1 bacterium | reverse complement strand
AAACCGATTGCACGAAGTCAAACGACCCGTGATGAGTGCCACGGTCGAGCTGCGTCCGGGCCGAGCCATGGCCTGGGCCAAACAAGTGGATGACGCCGCCGCGCAACTGGCCGAGCAAAGTGCCGAAACCCGGCCCGACGCCTCGGACACAGAGCTCAAACGGTCAGCCCTCCGCAAACTGCTCGAAACCGTCTCGTTTGCATTTGACGACGCCCTTCGGATGCTAGCCGGGACTGCGGACCGGTCCCATCCGCCCGCCCACGCCGATCAGCCGGAAATGCCCGCCCGGCTCGCCGACCGGCTGGACCCCGACGCCGCAGGCCGCGCGATCCGCTGCGTGGCCGCCGCACAGGCCAACCTGGATCGCAACGTCCATGCCACCTTGACCCTCGAGGCTCTGGCCACCGAACTATCCGCATGCCTTTCCTCGGCCTCAGTCCGGTAACTCACTCAATCCCTTTATTCGCCGCCCGCGCTGGCACGTCAGCACATCCTGATCTAGGATGTCTTCTGCGGGCCGGGCGTTTTCAACCGCTGGATTTCCTCCGTGCGTTCGCCGGCTGCGTCAGAGAGACCCGATGATCGATTTTCAAAACCCACCCTCGGATCCGCGCGAAGAGCGCAAGAAAAACCCGCCTCCCACCGTCTCCGTCCGCTACGGTCGCATGGGTCACCTCGGCGATTTCATAATTTCGCGCGGAATCAAGGTTCCGCTGGAGTACGGTGCGAAGGTGGTCATTCAGACCGATCGCGGCGTGGAGATCGGCGAGCCCCTCGCGCTGACTTGCAGCGGGTGCAAGAACGCCGTCCCCAAAGAAGATGTGCGCACCTATGTCAAGAACAGCGGTACGGATTTTCTGCGACCCCGGGCGGGCCGCGTCCTGCGGTTGGCCACGCACGACGACCTCGTCGAAGAACGCCACATCCTCGCCCAGAAGGACGAGAAGATGCGAACCTGTCGTTCGATGATCGCTCGACACGAGCTCGATATGAAGCTGGTCGATTGTGAGCACGTCTTTGGCGGCGAACGCATCGTGTTCTATTTCATGAGCGATCATCGGATCGATTTCCGCGAACTGGTCCGCGAACTCGCCTCGGAGTTTCAGACGCGTATTGAAATGCGTCAGGTCGGTGCGCGCGACGAGGCGCGGCTGGTAGCGGACTATGAAACGTGTGGTCGGGAATGCTGCTGCAGGAATTTCCTCAAGACGCTTCGGCCGGTCAGCATGAGAAACGCAAAAATGCAAAAAGCCACCCTCGACCCGTCCAAGGTGTCGGGCCGCTGTGGTCGCCTCAAATGTTGCCTGCGCTACGAGCAGGAAACCTACGAAGAACTGAACAAACTGCTCCCCCGCATCGGCGAACGCGTCGATACGCCGGAAGGCCCGGGCATCGTCGTGGACCGGCAGATTCTCACCCAGCTCCTGCGGGTCGAACGCGAAGGCGGACAAAGCATCGTCATCGGCGTGGAACAACTGGGAGGGGCAAAGCAGGCATCCGAATCGAAAGCCGACTCGGAGAAACGTCAGCGGCCACAGGATATCGAAGACGACTGGACCCTGCTGGATCCCGAGGCGGTGGACAAAAAAACAGGCGAGGACGGCGAGACCAAGACGCAGCCTGGAACGGACCACACCCGCCCGCAGAGCCCCGAGCAAACGCCCGTGGCCGATGGGGAGGACTCGTCCCGCCCCCGCCGCCGCCGCAGGAAACGGGGCGGTCGCGGTCGCGGCCGTGGCGGCAAGCGCCCGAACAATCCCGGATCGTCCTGAGAGGGATCCCTCTGAATAAACGCCTGCCCCATCATTCCGGGTGTCGCTCGGTGCCCCCGGCTGCCGAAAAAAGTACAATGACGGCGGTTGGGAATTGGGGTTTCGGCAGCGGAATTCGCGTGAACCCCGGCGGGGCGTCCGCATACAATCGAATGAGCGGGACAATAAGGTCCCCGAGGGAATCGGACAACCCGCGACGGAGTGAGGTCGCGGCGGACAGACGAACCATGATCGATCAGATGCAGTCCAGCGATTTGTCTTTTCCGGAGGATGCCTACGAGTTCGTGCGCCAGGGATTGCCCTTTACCGTGCGCAGGACGCACGGCAAACCGTCCGACGAGCAGTCCCAGCTCGAAAAATGGCTCCGCGATAACCAAATCGAACTCGATCAGTTTGAGGAGATGTTCGAGCAGGGCGAGCTGCCTGAAGAAATTCAGGAATTCACGGATTCGCTGGGCGGCCCCCAGGCGCTCAGTCGCCACGTCAGTGGACAAGAGTTGTGCTGGGGACTGCGCGATTTAGCGATCAAACGCTGGGGGTTGCTGGCCCGCACGGTTCTCACCAAGTGGAAGGTGCGTCACACGGAGGACTTCGGAAAGATTGTCTTTGCTCTGATCGAACAGGGGCAATTGCGCAAGCAACTAGGCGACACACTGGACGATTTCAAGGACGTGTTCGATTTCAACGAGGCCTTCGACACGTCACGGATCACCGACCCTCCAGATTGACCCGCTCAACCCCGAAGCACGGAGTTGACGGCGGGTTTCGTCCATGCCTGAAATCCGCTCACGATTCATGCAGCCGACCTGAACCTCGGCAATCAATTCACGCGAATGGTCCCGACGGCCGTCGCGCGGTCGTCGTCGGCCGGCAGCGCGCCATCTCGGATTCGAATGTGGATATACCAGGTGGTGTCCACGTTCGTCAGAAACTCCGGCTGAAGCTGCGCCGTCCAATCGAAGACGCCTTGTGACGCATCGAGGTCCTCGACGATGATCCCCGACGTAATGCCCAGACCGGTCAGACCGCTCAACGGCTCGCCTTCGGTCAGAATTCCGGCATCGGCTTCGGGGGACGGCTCGCGGTCGAACCAGATATCCACGCGCACGTCCGGGTTGGGCTCCAGGGGATCCACGTCCCACCGAATCAAAATGTCTCGATCCGGTGTTTCGCCATTGATGTAGTTGGTGTTGCCGGTCGGCTGCGTAAACGCAACCAGTGGTGCGGACGCCGATTTGCGTACTCGCACAGTCCCATCCGCGATTCTAGCCAACGCACTGGTCACCACGAACCGACCGCGAATCAGATACGTTCCCGTCGGCACGTCCGCGCCGCCGGTGTCGGTCAGATCCCAGTCGAAGGAAGCGGATACCCCGTCCGGCGCGGGATCCAGTACCCGGTTGCTCAGAATCAGAATCTCGTTGTTATTGCCGCTGTTCATGTCAGGATCGGCCTCCAGAGACAGGGTTCCCGTCTGACTGCTGGCGTATTCCCATTCGATGTTCACGTTGTCGGTTCCGCTGACAACGTCTAGACCGTTCAATAACGGGCGAAGGAAATCAAAGGTCGGAGTCACGGTTTGACCGGTTACTTCGATCGACGCCCGGCTGGTGGAAACGTCCTTTTCGACCGCGCCGTCCATCAGTCTCGCATGGATGAAGTAGGTGCCCGCCGCTACTTCGGGGTCCTTCGCCCCCAGATCCCAGGCAAACGTGTGCAGGACATTGGCGTCGGAGGGCTTCGATTCGAGCGGTTCGATCTCCGTACCCAGGTCATCCGTCGGATCGTTGTCGTTGTCGAAGTAGAGCTCGACCGTCTCGCTCCCGGTCACCGGGATGGTGCGATACGAGATATTGACGTTTCCCTCCGTCCCGACCGAACTACTCACGAATTGCGAGGCCATCAGGATGACGGCCGAATTGGCGTCCGGCCGGAAGTTGACCAGTCCGGTCGCTTCGACCGTCACGTCGCCGTTGGTCGAGTCATTCAGCACGGCGACCAGCCGATAGGCCCCCGTTTCTACGGATTGTCCAGAGCTATCCAACCCGTCCCAGGGGAAGGATCGTCCGGGACCGCCCCATGGAAACACCGGCGCGTCCGCCAGCGAAGCAACGTCGTCGCTTGTCGCGATCTGGATTTCGCGATTGAGATTCTCGGAAAACGTGTCATCGGGGTCGAGCCAGAGCTCGATCGTTACCGTGTCCTCGTCGGCGTCGCGCTCATTCCAGATGATGTTGCCGCCGCTCGGTGAGGGAAACTCGCCACCGGCCGCGCCGGGATTCGAGAACTCCAGTTCCGGAGCGGTGTTTCGAATCGTGGCGATGAACGGCACGATCGTGACCAGGTCGGGGCTGTTGAGCGGATCGCCGTTGTTTCCTATGTACCCAAAGATGAAATAGTCGCCCGCAGGCACTGCCGGTTCGGTAATATCCGCCGGGTGCCAGTCCCACAGTGTTTCATCCGGATTGCCGCTTGTGCCCGGGTCGCCCGGGTCCGGGTCTGCGGGCACATCGGGTCGAATCGTCAATTCCGGATCGCCGGTCTCGGTGCTCTCATTTGGAATCGGGTCGTCGTCAAAGCGAATCGTGATTTTGGTGTTGTCGTCGGTGTTCTCGTCGTCCCAGCGAACGGCGATCTTCTGATTGAGTGTCGGCGAGAAGTTGCGATTGGGTAACGTGATGGTCATGGTCGGCTCATCGAGTCCCGGCTGAAGAATAACCAGGCCTTCAAACACGGATCTCGGAAGCGGATTTCGCGGCACGCCGTCGTCCATCTCTGCGTACAACCGGT
>JAPUJU010000217.1 GCA_027296025.1 bacterium | reverse complement strand
TTCGGCGTGTTGCTTACCATCGGGCTCGTTGTGACTCACGTGCTTGCTGTGGCGGTCGGGCGTGTGATTAAGATGACGATACTGCGTCTGGTTGACCGGTTTACCGGGGCGATACTCGGGCTGATCATGGGGATGTTCGTTGCCAGCCTTCTCATTACGGTTACACTCGAGCTGCCATTCCCGAGGAAGTTTCGCGAGCAGGTTGCGGAATCGTCCATGAGCCTTTTCCTGCGGCCGGTTGCCGGGCAAGTGTACAACTGGGTTGTCTCGCGCGCGTCGGATCGGTGGGACTTTGACAAAATCTTCAAGCGCGGCACCACCGTCTAAGCACTACCCTACGGACATTCTCGAGAGATGGATCGCACGTGGGTGCGACCGGGTCAAGGTATGACGTCGAAAAATCGACATACGAAAGTTGACGCATTCGCGCACGCGCGAGTCGCGCTCGAGTTCGACGAAGTGCTCGAACTCATCGCGTCACGCTGTGTTAATGATGGCGCGCGCGAAACCGTGCGTGCAACAGAACCGGAGACGGAACCCACGCGGATCGAGGAGGTTCTCAGCGAGGTCGAAGACGCGAAGGCGTATCACATTCAGCACGGCAACCTGCCAATTGCGGACACGCACGCGGCCGACTGGATCACGAGGGCTGTCGACCAGCGCGAAGTGATTCCGCCGGAAGGCCTGCTCTCGCTCGCGGAAATAGAGCGCGCCGCCGCAGATCTGCTTCGCCACCTGCACGGTGTACCCGAGCACTTCGACACCCTTCACCGGATTGCCGGCCGATTTGTACCGCAGCGCTCGCTCGTTGAGGCGATTGACAGAGCCATTGACGGAGACGGCAAACTCAAAGACAGCGCAACGCCCCGGCTCGCAGCGTTGAGGAAAGGTACTCGCCGTGCACGCGAAGGCCTGCGGGCCCACTCGGAGAAATTGTCAAGATCGTTCGGCTCCTCGGACCATGCGACGTTCACAGGCAGCCGCTACGTTCTGTTGCTTCCACGGGAAAAATGCAAAGGGGTCGACGGGATCGTCCACGCGACATCGCACTCGGGCGGGTCACTCTACTTCGAGCCACTGGGTCTGGTCAAAAAAAACAATGCACTCGAGACAGCGGTGCTGGACGAACGCGCGGAGACGGCCCGTATTTTCGCCGAGCTGACCGAGCGTGTTAGAGAGGTCGCCGATTTACTTCTCGGCAACATCGGTACGTGGGAAGCGCTCGATGTTTTGAATGCAAAGGGCTCCTTCTGCAACGAATTTCGTTGCAATCGGCCCGCGATCGATTCGTTGACGGTGCATCTGGTCGACGCGCGCCACCCGTTGCTCGAGTTTTCCCTCCGCACGACGGGTCGTGTGGATTCGCTGGTTCCGTTGAACCTCCGCATGGAAAAGGACCGGGTACTCGTGATTACCGGAGCCAATGCAGGAGGCAAGACCGTAACACTCAAAACCCTGGGGTTGTTTGTCTTGATGACACAGAGCGGCGTGCCCGTGCCGTGTGCGGAGGGTTCGGCGCTTCCGGTCTTCCACCGGGTATTCGCCGATATTGGAGACGAGCAGTCCATTGCATCGTCGCTGAGTACGTTTACATCGCATCTTCGCCACCTGGACATGATGTGCCGCGAGGCGGATGAGGGCTCGCTGTGCCTCGTCGATGAAATCGGTGACGGTACGGACCCGGAGGAAGGGGCGGCGCTCGCCATTGCCGCGCTCGAGGGCCTGATCGAGTCGCGCAGCACCGTCGTTGCCACAACGCACTACGGGAGGATCAAGACGTTCGCGTTGAGCACGGACGGCGTTGCGAACGCGTCGATGGCGTTCGACGACGTGAACAATCGTCCATTGTACCGCCTGCTGCAGGGAACGGCGGGCCGGAGTCGTGGGTTGGAGACGGCGCGACGTCTCGGCTTCTCGCGGCCGGTGATTGAGAGGGCGGAGGGCCTCCTTGGAGAGGATTCGTTTCGTCTGGAAAACATACTCAGCGAACTGGAAGCGAGTCGGATTGCACTCGAGCGCGAACGAAACGCGCTACGCGAGCAGTCTGACGCGTTAAATCAGCTGATCGATTCGTACAGCGAAAAGGAACGAACGATCCGCGAATACACAAGAAGTGAAGCGGCGAGAGCGCGCGAGGATGCCGAGGCGCTCCTTCGCGGCGCGCGAAAAGAAGTCGAGCGCATCGTGAAAGAGCTTCGCGAATCAGGGGCGGCCCGGCCGAAAGTGCGCGACGCGCATGTGACGATTCAGAAAAAGTTGGACGAGCTGGGTCCTGTGCCCGAGGCGCCGAAGCACGCCGTCGTCGTGACGCCGGGGGACGTCGTGTCGATCAGTCGCACCGGCGAGCCGAGGGGGGCGGTAATTTCGGTGAAGAAAGACATGGCGACGGTGGAAATCAACGGAAAAAGAATCAAGATGAAAATGGGCAACCTTTATCGTGTCGCAGCCGCGGGGCCGGCGCTGCCCGAGTCGGCCGGGTTCGTCGTGGACGCGCCGGCAATGGAGTCCACCACCCTCGACGTTCGCGGATGCAGCAGCGAGGAAGCGCTCGACGCCGTCGACCGTTTTCTCGACCGTGCTGTCCTCTGTGGCGTAGGTGAAGTCAAAGTGATTCATGGTTATGGGGACGGGATTCTCGTCCGCGCGATCGAACGGCATTTTGAGACGGACAGCCGTGTGAAATCGCGCCGGCTCGGATCGCTCGGTGAGGGTGGCGGCGGCGTATCCTTTATCGAACTGAAGTAGGCTTATGCAGATTCCACAACAGATCATCGATCAGATCCGGGACCGCGCGGATATCGTTGAGGTCGTTTCGCGCGTCCTGGAAGTCAAGCGAATGGGCAACAACTACAAAGGGCTGTGCCCATTTCACGAGGAAAAGACGCCGAGTTTTAACGTCAATCCAGACCGCCAGATCTTTCACTGTTTCGGATGTGGACGGGGCGGCAACGTGTTCACGTTCCTGATGGAGATGGAGGGGGTTTCGTTTCCCGAAGCGGTGCGCGACCTCGGCAAGCGTTATGGTGTGGATGTCCCGTCGCGGCAGGTGCCGAAGGAAGAGCTTGGGAGGAACGACGAGCTTTACCGCGTGAGCGACTTCGCAGCACGCTGGTATCACCGGAACCTCGTGGAGCACGCCTCCAGCGAGCCGGTGCGGCGCTACCTCGAGAAGCGCGGGATCCCACGGGAAGCGTGGACGAGCTGGCGGCTAGGGTGTGCTCCCGAAGGCTGGGACACCTTCTTTCAGGCGTGCAGGAACAAGAGTGTCCCCCAGGATGTGCTCCGCGAACTCAAGCTCGTCGTTTATCACGACAAATCATCCCGTTATTTCGACTATTTCAGGAACCGGGTGATGTTTCCGATCGCCAGCCCGTCGGGACGCGTGGTGGCGTTTGGCGCGCGGGCACTCGGCGATGCGGAGCCGAAGTACCTCAACTCCATCGAGAGCGCCATCTACCAGAAGCGTCGCATGCTCTTCGGGATGCCCCAATCGCGCGACGCGATTCGATCGCAGCGCCAGGTCATCCTCGTCGAGGGGTATACCGACTGTATCAGTATGCATTTGAACGGGTTCCAGCAGACCGTCGCCAGTTGCGGAACCGCGACTACGCCCGAACACGCATCGCAGCTCCGGCGACTGAGCCAGCGGGTTGTTCTGATGCCGGATGGAGATGAGGCGGGGCAGGAGTCGGCGTTGTCCGCCGGGTCGGTGATGCTCGCCGCGGGCCTTGACGTTCGTGTGGTCGTTCTCGACGAGGGAGTGGATCCGGACACGCTCGCACAGGAATCCGGTCCGGAAGAAATTGAGAAAATCGTGGGTGGCGCGATGGAATATTTGCAATACCTGGACTATATTATGACCGTTAGACAGATGTCCCCAAGGGAGAAAGAGACTGTCATTCAGCGTGTGGCGGCCGGTTTGAGGGGTTCGGGCGACGCGCTCAGGCACGAAGTCATCGTGCAGGACGTAGCCCGGATTCTCAATGTCTCTCCCGAAAGTCTCAAGGGTCGCGAGAGTCGGATCCCGGGGGATCGGCCGAAAGGCGCGGCGCGGGTTGTCGATCGCGCGTCCGCCCGGCGGGTGGAACTCGAGAAGTCTTTACTGCGACTGTTATTAGAGGATACCCCCGAAGCCGCTGGTGCCCGTGAGACACTCGATTCCGACGATTTTCTGGACCCTGATTCTCGGCGGCTTTACAAACTACTTGACTCCGCCCTGGAAAACCATATTGATATAAGGAGCGCAGCGTTTCAAAAACGAGCGGAAACTGTTGGACTAGAAGGGTTTGCGGCCGAAATTACGCTCATCTCAATCCCGCCAGGGCATCTGGACATACTTCTCAAAGATACCGTACGTCGGGTGAAGGAACTCAAGATCCGCGACGAACTGCTGGTTTTGCGGGAAAAACTACGAGACCTGCCTGAGGAGAGCGAAGAGGCCGTCGCCGTAGCAGAACACTATGCACAGCTGAAGAGAGCGTTATCTGAACTCTGACACTGAGGTAATTGATGGACAAGTTTGATGACGTAGTGGAAGAAATTCGCCGGGTAGCCGAAGAGAAGGGCTACATCCTCAATCAGGAGATCGAGGTCCTCGTCGGCAACGATTTTTCGCCCGATGACATTGTCTTGCTCTACGACCGGTTGAGCGAGGAGAAGATCGATTATTTCGACTCGCAGGAGAAGGCACGGCTGAAGATCGAGGCCAAGAAGCGCCGGGAAGAAAAAGAAGGAACAAAGGCCGAAGAGACGCTGAATACCGTCATTCGCTACGATGATCCGGTCCGGATGTACCTTCGGGAAATGGGCAAGGTGCCACTCCTCGACCGGCAGGGTGAAGTTGATCTCGCCAAGCGGATCGAGAAAGGCCAGCTGACGGTTGCCCGTGCGATGCTCTCGTTGGACAGCCCGATTCGACAGCTCCATGAGTTCGCAAAGAAAGTCAACGCAGAGGAGATGCGTCTCGACCAGGTGATCCAGGTTGAGACGGGTGGACTTCATCCCCACTATGTCGGGAAGAAAGAGCGCGCCCAGCGTTTCCGTCCGATCAAGAAAATCGCCCAGTACCGCAAGGAAATCGTCGAGCTTCAGAAGAGGGCGAACCTGAAGAAGAACGCCGCGCAGCTTCCCCAGCTCGAGCGCTCGATGGAACTCCGTCGTACCAAGCTCTTCGATGAGTATCTGAAGTTGCATTTGCATCCCAAACGGCTCGAAGAGACCGTCGTGACGATTCGTCAGGTCGAAGATCTCATGCGGGAGCTGGACGGCAAATTCGCCGAGTACGAAAAGTTTGTCGGCGTGTCATTCGCCGAGCTTCAGACCACGATCGACCGGGTGAAGGCGTACAAGCGCCGTCGTTCGGTCAAGATCAACGGCAAGGGGCCGTGGTCGCTCGAGGCGCTTGAAGATTTTCAGAAGAAAATGCGGGAGATCAAGAAAGAGATCACAAAGATCGAGAAGTCGGAAAGCGTCAACAGCACCGAGTTGTACGTCATCGTCGGGCGTATCGACCGTGGTGAGTATCAGGCGGAAAAGGCCAAGCGCGAAATGATCGAGGCGAATGTACGACTCGTGATCGCCATCGCAAAACGGTACACGAACCGCGGCCTGGAATTCCTGGATCTGATTCAGGAAGGGAACAGCGGTCTGATGCGTGCCGTCGACAAGTTCGACTATCGAAAAGGATACAAGTTCAGCACGTACGCGACATGGTGGATCCGTCAGGCGATTACCCGCGCGATCGCGGACCAGGCGCGGACGATTCGTGTACCGGTGCACATGATCGAAGCAATCAACAAGGTCTCACGGACCGCTCGCAAACTCGTTCAGGAGAACGGCAGGGATCCCACACCGGAAGAAGTTGCCAAGAAGCTTGGCTACCCGGTTGATAAGGTCAAGAGCGTGATGAAGGCCAGCATGGAGCCGATTTCGCTGGATCGTCCGATTGGTGAGGACGAAGACAGCAACCTCTCGGACTTCATCGAAGACACCGGAGCGGCGTCGCCCGCTCAGACGGCTGCCCACGCGATGCTGCGCGAGCAATTGACGCGTGTTCTCTCGACGCTGACACGCCGGGAGGAGAAAGTCATCCGGCTTCGTTTCGGACTCGGTGACGGGACCCCGCGGACGCTCGAGGAGGTCGGCACGATTTTCAACGTGACGCGTGAGCGTGTGCGGCAAATCGAGGCCAAGGCACTGAAAAAACTCCAGCACCCGAGCCGGGCACGAAAGCTCAAGGGCTATACAGAAATAGTTTAGGTAAGGCCCGGCGGTTCGGGCTAGTATTGAAGCGGTCGGGCGAATAGTCGCCAGGCCGCTTCGTCATGTTGATAATCAGGAAAACGGGCCCATAGCTCAGTGGTTAGAGCCACCGGCTCATAACCGGTCGGTCCCAGGTTCAAATCCTGGTGGGCCCACCATTTGTCGGGGGGGGGGGGGGGGGGGGGGGGGCGCCCCCCCCCCCCCCCCGCGCCGCCCCCCCGGGCCGGCGCCGCGC
>JAPUJU010000216.1 GCA_027296025.1 bacterium | reverse complement strand
GCGCCCGTTTGTTGCCGTGCTCGGAGGGGCGAAGATCAAAGGGAAGATCAACCTCATCAAGTCGCTGATGGACAAAGTCGACGTTCTGCTCGTCGGTGGTGGGATGATGTTTACGTTTCTCAAGGCCACCGGGCTCGAAATTGGGCGCAGCATCGCCAACGACGAATACCTCGCCATGTGCAAGGAGATGCTGGACCTCTCGCGCGCGGGTGGAGCAAGGCTGCTTCTGCCCGTCGACTGCATCGTGACGCGTGACATCGAGGACACTTCGACGACACGTGAGGTTTCGAGCGCGGATATCCCGGAAGACTGGATGGGCGTCGACATAGGACCAAAGTCCGTCGAGCTTTTTCGGAAAGAACTGGGAGACGCGGGGACGGTTTTCTGGAATGGACCAATGGGTGTGTTCGAGAAACCACAGTTTGCAGATGGAACGAAAGAGGTCGCGCGCGCCGTGGCGGCGGCGACGTCGCGCGGAGCGGTCACGATCGTGGGCGGTGGAGACAGCGTCGCCGCGATCAACCTGATGGGGATTGCGGACAACTTCACGCACGTTTCAACCGGGGGCGGTGCCTCGCTAGAGTACATGGAAGGGAAGATGCTCCCGGGTGTGGAAGCCCTGTGCGATGTTGCGGAAGCGTCTCTGTAATCGATAAAACCGAGGGGTGCGATCGATCGACGGGCCTGACAATGGCTCTTCGATGGCGTTCACCCCTCGAATCACAAGGACGATGATGGCACGCACGGTCCTGATAGCGGGCAACTGGAAAATGAACAAGACGATCGCCGAGGGCGAATCGTTCGCGGACGGCCTGAAGTCATCGATCGGAGACCACGATTGTGAGTTCGCGGTTTTTCCACCGTTCTTTTCGGTGCCGTTCGTCTCGGCACGGCTCGAAGGCGCCGGCGTCACCGTCGGGGCGCAGGATCTTTTCTGGGAAAAGTCGGGCGCGTTTACCGGCGAGATCAGCGCCGAGATGATCGCGGATGCGGGAGGGACCGCCGTGCTTATCGGGCATTCCGAACGGCGCCACGAGATTGGAGAGACCAACGACGTTGTCTCCAGGAAACTGAAGGCCGCGCTGGATGCGGGTCTTGTTCCCGTCCTGTGCGTTGGAGAAACTCTCGAGGACCGGGAGGCAGGGGATGCGGAGCCGTACGTACGGATCCAGCTGGAGTCGGCTGTCGCCGGGCTGACGGTCCACCAAGTTCAGCGAATGATCCTCGCTTACGAACCCCTTTGGGCGATCGGGACAGGACGGACGGCATCGCCAGAAGACGCAGATACAATGCACCGATTCGTCCGGAAGTTTATCGAGAGTCGGTTCGGAGCCGACCTGGCGGCCTCGATCCGGATCCTCTACGGGGGCAGCGTGAAACCCGAGAACGCGACCGCGCTCCTGGGGAAAGAGGATATCGACGGCGCTTTAATCGGCGGTGCGAGTCTTGACCTGGATACGTTTCTCGGTATCGCAGCGGCTGCCGAGGACCCCTCGTAGGGCCTTTCGATCCGCTCCCTTGACTGCTTGAAGTGCTTCTGATAGGCTGACCACCGGCTTTTCAATTAAGGACGGAAAGATAGAATGTTGTACAACCTCGTTCTGGGTACTCATGTCGTTGTCTGTTTTGTGCTGATTGTTGTCGTTTTGATGCAGTCGAGCAAGGGTGGCGGGCTGGCAGGCGCGTTCGGCGGCGGTGGCGACCAGACGGTTTTCGGCGGACAGGAAACGGCATCTTTTTTGAACAGGGCAACAACATACCTGGCGGTCTCGTTCATGTTGCTTTCGCTCTTGCTTGCGTTCCTGACGACCAACCGCAGCGCGGCCAGGCCCCGCAGTGCGATGCGGGATGCCCTGCGGGGCCAGACCAACGTGATTCCCACGGGCACCGGCGAGAGCATCGAGGAGATTCTCGGTGGCGCCGCAACCGATTCCGTGGCAACGGATACGGTTCCCAATCCATAAAAAAAGACCCGGGATACGCCGAGGTGGTGAAACTGGTAGACACGCTGTCTTGAGGGGGCAGTAGACTTCGGTCTGTGCGGGTTCGAGTCCCGCCCTCGGCACCATTGGATAACAGATTTTCGATTCCGTGAAGGACCTCCGGAGAACCTCTTGTGAACGCTATCGGTCCCGGAGGTTTCGTGCATCTTGAAGCATACTGGAGGTTTTTGGATGTCCGCAAATCACAACCACCGTTCACACAGGACGCACGTGCACCGTCGTTTTGCAAGGTGTGCGGGTAGAGCGGGCGCATGGGTAGTGGCCGCTCTGTTTCTTTTGCCACCAGGCGCGACCCGTGCCGATGAAACCACAAAGAGCACGATCGCTGACCGCGAGTCGCTGGCCATCACCATCTACAGCAGCAATCTCGCGCTCGTAAAAGATGTGCGAAAGATTCAAGTGCCAACCGGTGTCGTGAACCTGAAGTTCGAGGGGGTTGCGGCGCACATCGATCCCACCAGCGTGTACATTCGATCGCTTACCAGCCCGGACCAGCTGGCCATCCTGGAACAGAATTTCGAGTACGACCTGATCAGCCCTGCGAAGCTGATGGAAAAATACCTCGGTCGCAACATCGAGCTTGTTTTCGTGCGGGATAAAAAGGAGATACGCAAGAGGGCCCGGTTGATTGGAAATCAGGGAGGCTACGTCTACGAGATCGACAACCAGATCGTGATCAACCCGCCCGGACGCGTGGTGCTCCCCGATCTACCGGAAGGCCTGATTTCGCGGCCGACGCTGATCTGGATGCTGCAGAACGGCCGGTCCCGGCACACTATTGAGGCGAGCTACCTGACGGGCGGTATCGGGTGGCGTGCAAACTACGTCCTGGTGCTCTCGGAGGACGATCGCGAGGTCGACCTGACCGGCTGGGTGACGATCAATAACCAGAGCGGCGCCACCTACAACGACGCGGCGATCAAGCTGGTCGCCGGCGACGTTCACCGCGCTCCGGCGGCGCGTGGTGGCCGGCATTTGCGGGAGGTCCTGTCCGCTGACGGGATCGTTGCCGAGGAGCAGTTCAAGGAGCAGGCGTTTTTCGAGTATCATTTGTACACGCTGCAGCGAACCAGCACGATCAAAGAGAACCAGACCAAGCAGATCAATCTGTTGGACGCCGAGGGAGTTGGCGTCGAAAAACACTATGTCTTCTCGCCGCGCCGTGCGACCTGGACCCGGCAGACAGCGGCATCGGAAAAGGCAAAGGTCAGCGTGTTTCTCTCGCTCGAGAACTCTGAAGACAACAACCTGGGTAAACCCCTCCCGAAGGGCGTTGTGCGTGTCTACAAAAAAGACGCCGACGGGGCGCTCCAGTTTGCCGGTGAGGACCGGATTGACCACACCCCCGAAGACGAGATCGTCCGCGTCAAGCTCGGTGAGGCGTTCGATGTCGTCGGCGAGCGGACGCAGACCGATTTCAAAGTAGTTCGTAACGACCAGCGCGGTCGGATTTTCGAATCGGAGTACGAGATCGAGATCCGTAACCACAAGGACGAGGATATTGTGGTTGCGGTGGAAGAGATGATACCCGGCGACTGGGATATCCAGGAGAAGTCACACGATTTCGTAAAGGTGAGTTCCTCGCGCGTGAGGTTCGACATCCCGGTGGCGAAGAAGTCGTCGGCGACGCTCACCTACAGGGTCCGGATCAAGTATTAGGACCGCGTAAATAACTGTTTGCAGACGCGCCTCGGGGGGGGCTACGATGCCTCCGGAAAGGGCCTTCTGGGGTTATAATTTGAACAGCAACGAAGGGATTTGCGGGAGATGTCCGAATTCATTGCAGCAAACACAACAGCGATGCTCCTGGTCGCCGTGGGTACGGGCGTGCTCGCCAGCGTGCTGGCGATTGTGGCTATTTCCCGAATCAACGCGGCTGTGAAGCCGTTCAGCATGGTCAAGGACGGCAGCGAGGATCCCGCAGAGCTGCTTCCGGCCATCCTCCAGACCGTCGAAAAAACCGAAGTTGGACTTCAGAACCTGACTGCGCGTCTGAACGAACACCTTGAGAACAGCCGTGTTTTCTTCAGGGCGGTGTCACTGATTCGTTACGATGCCTTCGATGACATCGGCGGCAAGCAGAGCTACTCGATCTGCCTGCTCGACGCGGACAAGAACGGAATTCTACTCACCTATCTGACGAGTATCAACACGACGCGCAGTTACGCTGTGGCCATCGAGTCGGGCGAAGCGGGAAGAGAGCTGAGTGAAGAAGAGGGGCGCGCGCTCGCCGAGGCGGTCGCGGGCAACCGCACGGCCGCCGTCAACTGATTGTTTCAGTTCGGTCATCTTCCCGCGAGAGGAGGCGGATCTGCCGCCATGATCCCATTCGGAATCTCATGAACATCGCCATGCCCAGCAGCACGAGTTCGATCGTCGCGCCCGTCCAGGCGCCGACGACACCCCCCCCACGGACCGTTCCGAAGTAGTAGGCAAGCGGTAAAAAAACCAGCCAACCGCCACCCAGAGCGAGCAGCATCGGCGACTTTACATCGCCCGCCCCTCGCAGCGCTCCGGCCGCGACGATCTGCAATGCGTCGAACAGTTGAAAGACGGCGGCGATCACGATCAAGCGCTTACCGAGGCGCACGACTTCGGGGTCGCCGTTGAACATTTTTACCAGCAGTTCGGGAAAGATCATGTAAACGGCAGCGACAATGCCGGCAAAGATCAGCACGATGCGGATCGCGTTCTGTCCTGACTTCCGTGCGAGGTCCGGCTTGCCCGCGCCGAGATACTGGCCGACCAGAGTTACCGCTGCTACGGAGATGCCGTTTGCCGGCATGAACGACAGGGCCAGTACCTGGATCATGATCTGATTCGCCGCCAGCTGGTCCGTTCCCATGCGCCCGACATAGGCGGCAAAAGCGAGAAAGCACCCGATGTCCAGAATGTAATGAAACCCGATCGGCGCACCGAGGCGCAGGAGCTCCCGGACCGCGCGCAGACGCAGCCGCCACTCGCGAAGCGTTCCGAACCGGTCGCGGTAGGGCTTCGATACCACGATGGCGCCAAGGGAGAGGGCGGAGAGAACGTTGGCGGCGGAGGTGGCCCACGCCGCGCCCTCGACGCCCATAGCGGGAAATGGGCCGGGTCCGAAGATTAGCAGGTAATCGAGACCGATGTTCACCGCGTTGGCGAAAATCGCGACTTTCATCGGTGTGCGCGTGTTGCCGATGCCACGGAAGAAGTGAGCGAGATAGTAATGGAGAATGAAGAACGGCCCGCTGAGCATTCGGATGTTCGCGTAGTCGACCGAGAACGGCCGCACTTCCGGCTTCGGTCCGAGCAGGTCGATCGTCCCGGGAATGAAGCCCCGAACGATGAGAATAATCGCGCCGATGACGACGGACAGGTACACACCCTGCCACAGATACGTTGCGCACGCTCTGTAGCGTCCCGCGCCAAAGCTCTGCGCGATGTAGGTGTTCGTGCTGTAGCTGAGCCCCATGAAGAAGGAGTAGAGCGTGATGACGAGCAGACCGCCGAGGCCCACCCCGGCCAGTTCAACCTTTCCGAGTCGACCGACCATTATGGAGTCGACCGTCCACATGACGGTCTGCGACACCATAGCGATAACGGCAGGGAAAGCGAGATCCCAGACTTCGCCGAGCGATCCCGCTTTTCGTGTTCTTGGAGCCTCCGTTTCTATTCGGAGTCTTCTTTCTGTTTGCGGCTGTAGTTTTCGAGAATGCGCTTCTCGGTCGTGCTCAGGTTTTCATAACCCTTGCTGGCAATCTTGTCGAGGATGGAATCGATCTTCCCGTCTTCCTGCTCGTGCCACTTCGAGTTGCGGACACGTTGCTGGTCGATCCACTGGCGCTTCATCCGGGTCCAGAATTGCCACCTGACGACTTCGTGCCGGAAGAAGAACAGCCCTGCCGCCATCCCGCCCAGGTGGGCGAAGTAGGCGATGCCTCCCGGTCCCGCCACGCCCTGGGCGAGCTGGAAGATCGCTGCGAAGGTCACCAGGTATTTGGCTTTGACCGGGAAAAGGAAGTACACGTACACGTAGTTGTTCGGAAACATCATCGCGTAGGCCAGGTAAAGACCGAATACGGCCGCGCTGGCTCCGTAGACGGCGCCCGTGAAGTTGAAAATCGCAAAAAACACCGCACCGCCGACACCGCAGGCGATCCAGTACTTCAGGAAACGCTTTCCACCCCAGACCGATTCGAGGGCCGTTCCGATAAACCATGTCATGAGCATGTTGAAAAACAGGTGCATGAAACCGCCATGCAGAAACATATAGGTCACGGGCTGCCATAAGAAGAACTTGCCGATGACCAGCCTGGGCTGGAGGGCGAACAGGTTGTCGAACGAGGGGCCGAAGATCTGCTGGAGGAAAAAGACAGCCACATTCGCCAGTATCAGGCGGTTAACCATGCTGCTGGTGATTGAGCCTCTCCAGAGAGGGCGGCGTTCATATCCGTAAGAAGGTCTCATTGAAGCTATCCCTGTGACTAAAATACTAGCAATGGATCACCCGTCGCAACGCTTTCCTTCGAACAAGAATCTTGAAACCAATACGCTCGCCGAGGTGTCCCAACCTGTGTCGGCGCCGGCGAAACCGGGCCTGGGAACCTGAAACATTTGACCCGCGTGGCGCGTAGTTGCGGTTATCCAGGCACATTCCAGCGACTTATTGAAGAGGAGACAAGATGGCTCGACCCGGCAAAAAAGGCCTTTTCGGCATCATTCTGATTGTTCTAATTCTAGTTATGGCAGCGG
>JAPUJU010000215.1 GCA_027296025.1 bacterium | reverse complement strand
TACAGGATATCCTCATGAACCCGATCTTCCCGACAGACGAGCTCGAGCTCGTCCGCAAGCAGTTTAAGACCGGGCTCGAGTTCGAGTTATCCGATCCGGGCGCCATGGCGAGACGCCACATGCGCACCCTGATCTACGGGGATCACCCGTACTCCAAGCAGACCACGCTCGAGAGCGTGGAGGCGATCACGCAACAGGACGTCGTGGAGTTTCACGCTCGCAACTATGTGCCGAATAACGTCCTCTTCGGCGTTGTCGGTGATGTGAAGTGGAAAGATGTTCGCAAGAAGCTGGGGAACGCGTTTGCCGGCTGGCAGCGCGGAACGCCGGACCGGATCGAGTACACCCGTGCTCCCGAGGCGGGACCGACGGAGATCTACATCTATCACCGGCCTACCGCGGTTCAGACAGAGATCCATATCGGGCATCTGGGCCTCAAGCCGACGAACCCTGACTGGCCGGCCCTCACGGTTGGTACCCGTATCCTGGGAGTCGGGTCGGACTCGCGGCTTTACCAGAACATCCGTGAGACGAAAGGCTGGACCTACCGCGTTCGGAGTTTCTATGCAAAAGAGAAGGATGTCGGTTTCTTTACTGTGTTTTCTCCTGTTCGGACGGAAGTCACGGACAGCACACTCACCGAGTTAATGTCCGAGTTGAACCGAATAACAACCGAGCCTGTGACCGCCGAGGAACTGGAGCACGCTAAATCATACCTGATCGGTAACTTTCCGTTGACGATCGAGACTCCCGACCAGATCGTTGCCCAGGTTGGAGAGAACAAGCTGTTCGGTATCGAAAAGGACGCGCTCGAGACCTATCGTGAGCGCGTTGCGGCGGTGACGATCGACGACGTGAGCCGCGTGATGAAAAAATACCTGCACGCGGACAACGCGTACATAGTGCTGGTCGGCGACGCAACGGAGATTCAGGACAAGGTCGCCGGCGTGGCGAACGTGAACCTCTTCGATATCGCGGGTGAGCCGTTGTCGCTGTCCTCGCTCGCCGTCGAACCTGTGGATTACCAGTACGATACGGCCGGGCTGAAAAGTATGAAGGCGACGTATTCTTTGACTGCTCAGCAGATGAACATCGGTGATCTGAACGTCACGATGGAGAAAGAACAGGATATCATGAGGGTGTCCTCGAGCATCGTTGGAATGATTTCGATGGAAGAAACCATCGCCTTCAGGCTTGCCGATCTCTCACCGATTTCTCTGAAACGCACGATGCAGATGGGACCGCAGACGATGGGTGCGGACCTCACGTTCACCGATGCCGGGTGCACGGGCACTGTTCAGACTATGGGCTCCACCGAGCCGAAGGAAGTTACTTTCGCGCTGGTGGACGGGACGATCCTTGACAGCACGCTCGAGTACGCGATCACGTGTCTGCCGCTCGATGTCAACAAAGAGTACCGGTTTCCGGTCGTGGACAGTCAGTCCGGGAGTATGCAGACCGTGAGCGTCGTAGTCATGGAGCTGCTCGACATTGAGACTCCGGCTGGCAGCTTTTCCACGTACAAGGTGAAGATCATGCGCCCGGATGGCGAGGCATACTACTACTTCGGAAAGGAAAGCCCACACATCCTGGTGAAACAGGAAGTGCCGTCTCAGGGCCTGACAATCGTCCTGAAGACGTTCGCCAACTAGTGCCAGACTTTACAACCGTTCGGCAACGGGGCCGCGCCACGAGGCGCGGCCCTTTTGGCTATGGCGTGGAATTTGGCACGGGGTCTGCGTACTGGAATATAGGGGAGAGTAGTATCATGACAATCGAATCCAAAACCCGGTACTACATTATGCGCCAGGGGGCCCTCAAGGAGGAGCTCCGTGAGTGGTCAGAAATCGTGTCCATGTGCGAGACGGGCCATCTCACGCCCGAGGCTTTTGTGTTCATGCCCGATGACGAGCAATGGAAAAAGGTCACGGACACAGAACTCGGCCGTTTTTTCGATAAAGCTCAGGCAAACCCTAAAACGGACGTAGAATCCGGGATCGAAAGCGGCGCAGACAAACACGAGGAGTACCACGAGACGCTCGAGCGTATTGCGCAGGCTCCGGATGACTGGAGTCTGCGACTGCAGGCAGCCGACATGGCGCTCGCCGCCGGAGACCGGCGGGCCGCGCTCGATCACTATCAGGCCGCGCTCGAGGCCCGCCATTATCATCCGCGAATCGTCAACGACATCATTCGCAATCTGACGCCGGAAGAGCAAGAAACGCTGCGGTACCTCAAGCGCGTGGGCCCGTTCTGGGGAGAACCGCTGGTGCTGCTGACGTACCCGTTCGGGCGATCGTATATCTATCCGGCCGTCCTGGCGGCCGTTCTGTGGTTGTCGACCCTCGCAACGGTGACACGAGCTGTCGGGGGATTCATTGCCCTTTTCTGGGTATTTCACGTTATTCGCGCTGTTGCGCGACGAGAAACCCTGCCGCCCCTGTGGCACGGTATTATGGAAGATCCGGTAGTCGGCCTGCTGAAACCGCTGGGGTCTCTCGTGGCTCTTTTGGCCGAGCTTTTCTTGCCGCTGCTGGCGGTTCTGCAGATCCTAGCGTCTGTCGGTCTCGTCGAAGAGTCGAATGCTTTCGCGTATATCAACAACAGTCCGATGATGAGCGTTGGAATTTTTACGTTTAGCGCGATCTATCTGCCGGCCGCGCTGATGTTGATGGCGTGCACCCCGCGCGGGCTCTTAGACGCTCTGAATCCGAAGCGGGTGATTTCAGCAATCGGTGCGATGGAAGTCGACTACTTGATGGCGGTTGTTCTGTTCTTCGTGCTCGCCGGGATCAGCGCGGGTATCGGCGCGATCACATGGCGTATCCCGATTGCCGGAACCCTGCCGACCGCAATTGTCGAAACGTATCTCGTTCTCGTAATGGGGTGTGTGCTCGGCATGCTATACGGGCGCTTCAAAGACCGCATCTCAGGGTAGGGCTATCCTGCCTCCAGTAACTCATTAATGCTAAAAATCGATTCCAGCCGGATGCCGGCCTCTTTGAGGTTTTGCATCCCACCCTGCTCGCGATCCACCAGCGCGATGACCCGGTTCACTTCACACCCTGCCTCGCGAACGGCATCGATTGCTTTCATGGAAGAGGACCCCGTCGTGACGACATCTTCGATCACGACGACACGGTCACCCTCCTCGAGGGGGCCTTCGATCAACGAACGTGTCCCATGGCCTTTCGCCTCTTTGCGGACGATGAACCCCTTCAGTTCAAGATCCTCCATGCCGGCAAGCGTGAGCATCGATCCAACGATCGGATCGGCACCGAGCGTGAGGCCTCCGATCGCATCCGGAACGTCGTCCGAAATCATTGCCAGCAGGATTCTGGCCGATAGATAGGCACCCCGCGAGTCGAGCGCGGTCAGTTTGCCGTTGATGTAGTACGTGCTCTTCTGCCCCGACGCCAGGGTGAAGTCTCCACGCTTCAATGAGTTCTGCACGAGAATATCCCGGAGATCATCGCGCTGTGACATTGCAGTCCTTTCCAATCGTTGGATTCCCTTGCGATCCGTCTTTCGATTGGATTACCTTACCACTTGTATGAGCGAGGTAAAACGGAAAAACCATACGTACCTCAGTTCGATCGACCGCACTCTCGACGGGCAACGCCGCTGGGTCTTTATTCTTTTCATCAGCACCTTTGTCTTGAAGCTTCTCTACGTTCTTCAGAGCTCGCAATCTCTTCACGTCACCGTCCCGATCATGGACTCGGAGTATTACAATCGTATGGCCGTTGATATTCAGGCCGGCAACCTCATCCGTGACGAGGCGTTCTTCATGGGGCCGCTTTATTCGTATGTTCTGGCCGTAATCTACGGCATTTTCGGTAAGAGCTTTCTGATCGCGCGCATCATCCAGGTATTGGGGGGCGTTGTCACAGTGCTCCTCACGTACTTCGTCGGACGCTGCGTGTTTCGACCATCGGTGGCGATGCTCGGAGCCGTTCTCCTCGGACTGTATGGGACGAGCACGTTCTATGAGGGGCAGCTTCTCATGATGTGGCTGGGCACTCTGATCAACGTGACGATTCTGTTCGTTTTGTATCGTACCCGAGGCAACAACGGCCTGGGGAAGTACGCACTGGTCGGGTTGCTGCTGGGGCTCTCCGCGCTCGCTCGTGCAAACATCCTTATGTTCGTCCCCATCGTTATTCTGTGGCTCTTCGTCTCCGGCGAGTCACGCCGTCTGGTCAAATCTGTTGTTTTTGTCGGAGCATTGATCATCGCGATCCTTCCTGCGACGATTCACAACGGCATCGCGAGTCGCGACTTCGTGCCGATCACGTCGAATGGTGGTTTGAACTTCTACATAGGTAACAGCGGCCAGGCGACGGGAATTTTCTATCCACCCCGTGGAATGAACCTCGTCAGCGATTCATCGATCAAGGACTACGTCGAGCGCGAACTCGGCCGTGAGTTGAAACCGTCGGAGGTTTCACGCTACTGGTTCGGGAAGGCGTTTGATTTCATGGGGGCGCACCCACTGGTCGAGTTTAAACTCATGCTCAAAAAGACGGCGATGTTTTTCAACGGATACGAAGTACCGCAGATCGAAAGCTACGACCGAGCGCGAGAACAACACGGCGTGCTCAGGTTGTTTTTCATCAACTTCTGGATTCTGATAAGCTTGGGCATTCTGGGTATGATCTACTGCCGCAAAGACTGGCGAAAATATTTTCTCCTGTACGGCTATGTTTTCGCGTTCAGCTTTTCGATCATTCTGTTTTTTGTCAGCGCGCGGTACCGTGTGCAGATTGCTCCTGTACTCAGTTTGTTTGCAGCGTACGCAGCGCTCGTTGTAATTCCCGGCACGCTGAGACGGACCGGGAGGACGCTCGTGCCGGTGTTCGTTTTCGGGGCTATTCTTATCTGCACGCGGCCGGGCATCTTCGCGCTCCCGAAAGACGATGTGGAGTGGCGGGAAAGAACCCACCAGGCGAGACGGTTGAGCACGGTGGGACGCCACGCGGAAGCGATCGAAGAGATAGACCGGGCAATTGATCTGAAGCCTGATTATGCGGAATCCTACGTGCATCGCGCGGTGATCTACAGGGACCAAGGCAACCGCTTCAAGACGGTTGAAAGTTATTCGAAGGCGCTCGAGCTGAACAATAAGCTGCCGTCCGTGCACTACGACCTCGCACAGGTAATGCGGCAGCTCCGGATGTTCGAACCGGCCATCGAGAGTTACAAACGGGCGATCCGCCTCAACCCGAAGATGATTCAGGCCTACAACAATCTCGGTATCACCTATCGGGAGGCGAAAATGTACGAAGCGTCGGTCGAAGCCTTCAAGAGGGCGCTGGAGATGAATCCGCGTTACACAAAGGCCTACAACAACCTTGGAGCCGCGTACGCGGAAATGGGGGAGGCCGACGAAGCCGTCGCGGCGTTTCAGAAAGCCATCGAAGTCGATCCGACGTATGCGAATTCGTACAAGAACCTTGCAATGGTCTATGTGCAACAGCAGAAAGTCACCGAAGCCCACGACGCGCTGGTTACATATCTCTCGCTGGATCCCACGGACAAGCGTGCGAGCGAAATCCTCGCACAGCTCCGCGAAATCCTGCAGGCACCCTCCCAGACGCAGTAGTAAGAACAGCTAGAAAAGGCGAAGCATCAGGCCGACGTTGGCCTGGAAAAAAAGCGGGTCCTCGTCGCCGCTGGACAGTATAAAAAAAAGAGGGATCCGCTCGGTGGGGTCCGCCGGCAAGCCGGACGTCCAGAACTTGTCGATTCTCATGTTAACGACGAAAAACCAGTTCGTGGTCAACCGCCTCGCGAAACCGACACCAGCCGTCACACCGAAATGGTCGTCGGTCTGCTCGAACTGAAAAAGGGCGTCGTCCAGCAAAAGGCTCACGATGTAGAGCCCTCCACCTGCGGATGCGTAGAAGGTGTTCTTGTCACCGAGTCCGATGTCGAGTTGTGGTGAGACGGTAAACGC
>JAPUJU010000214.1 GCA_027296025.1 bacterium | reverse complement strand
ACGAAAAAGAAGGATTCCCTTAGAAAGCGTACTCGATACTTGGACGGCGAACACAGGAAGAGGGTTTAGTTTTTCGTCCCAGAATACCGCAACACAGCTTTCAGAGAATCCTTCATAACTAGTGTAGTTACGTTATCCCCAAGTGTCAACAGATTGGGCACGACACCGACCGATCTCGCCGTTCCCACGGCGTTTAACCGGCCCGTTATTTCAAGAAAAGACCAGCGACTAGGTGCGCTCATTGACGTACTCTCTCAAGCGCATAAACTGGATGTTCGTATATGCCGCGCAGAGATTTTCCACTAAGATAGTAATAGCAGCGTTTTGTGATGGATTTCACGAGGAGTTTTAGCTGGTGGCCGAAGTGAAAAAAGGGAGAGGTTCGCTGGCCGATTTCTGCCAGTACCTCAAGGGTGTCGGACCTGCCAGGGCCGAGCGCTTCAAGAAGCTCGGTGTCGAAACCGTCGAAGACCTGTTGACACATTTTCCCCGCACGTACTACGATCGCCGTAATCTCAGCAAAATCAGCTCACTACAGCCGGGAACCGAAGTCAGCTTTGCGGGTCAGCTCCTCACGATTGCGCAGCGCCGCATGCACAGCCGCCGCGGTATGGTGACTGCCGCTGTTGGGGACGACACCGGCGTCGTCCAGATTGTATGGTTCAACCAGCCGTATCTCGCTCGGCGCCTTAAGCCGGGCACGGAACTCATCCTGATCGGCGAGTTGACTCACTTCCGGGGTACCCGCCAGGTTGTCAACCCTGAGTTCGAGATCGCGAGTGAATCGTTCGATGAAGATCTGATTCACACCGGCCGTATTGTCCCGGTGTACCCGCTCACTTCAGGAGTTTCCCAGCGAGGGCTCCGGGGGCTGGTGGCCAGTACGCTGGACAATTACCGGGACGCCGTGTCGGAAAATCTGCCGGAGAGTCTGCTCGATTCCGCCGATCTGCCCGATCGTTACGATGCGCTGCAGGAAATTCACTTCCCGTCGAACCGCGGGAGTTTCGATCGTGCCGTCGAGCGACTCAAACATGAAGAATTGTTTTTCATGCAACTCGTGTTTTCACTTCAGCGCGAGGCGAGACTGAACCAGGGTGACCGGCCGTCGTTCAATATCGACTTCAACATGGAAAAGGCGATTGTAGAATCGCTTCCGTTTGAGCTGACCGTAGCCCAGAAGCGCGTAATGAATGAAATGCGCGCCGACCTTCAAAATCCGCGGGGAATGAACCGCCTGCTCCAGGGAGACGTCGGATCGGGAAAAACGATCGTTGCGGGAACGACCCTCGCATCCGCCGTCGAGGCAGGCTTTCAGGCCGCGCTCATGGCCCCGACCGAGATTCTCTCAATGCAGCACGCGCGAACGCTCTCGCCGTTGTTCGACCAGGTTGGTATTCGCCTCGAACTGTTGATTGGATCGTTGAAAGCGACAGACAAACGCCGTATTCACGCCGGCATCGCGGATGGATCCACACAGGTAGTGATCGGGACGCATGCCCTCATCCAGGACGACGTTCACTTCAAGAAACTCGGTCTCGTTATTATTGATGAGCAGCACCGTTTCGGGGTGCGGCAGCGCGCGGCGCTTCTCGGCCAGGATGCGAGGCCACACCTGCTCGTCATGACGGCGACTCCGATTCCACGTACGCTTGCGCTAACTGCCTACGCCGACCTCGACCTGTCGGTGATCGATGAGATGCCGTCCGGCCGACTGCCCGTAAAAACCCGGATGGTGACTCCCGGGAAGCGGGAAGCGATGTACCGGTTCGTTCGGGCGGAAATCGAAAAGGGACACCGCGCGTATTTTCTGTATCCCGCGATCGAAGAGACGGAAAAACAGGACCTCGAAGCGGCCACGTCTGCCCACGAGGAGCTTTCGAAGGGCATGTTCAGCGACATTGGTATCGGCCTCCTGCACGGGCGTATGTCGTTCGCAGACAAGGATCGGGTGATGACTCAGTTCAGCACCGGCGACGTAAAGCTTCTCGTCTCGACGACGGTTGTCGAAGTCGGTGTTCATGTGCCGGAGGCAACGATCATGGTTGTCCATCACCCCGAGCGCTTCGGATTGTCACAGCTTCACCAGCTGCGAGGCCGGGTCGGGCGAGGAGGTGAGTCGGGCTTCTGCTTCCTCCTCGTGGGTGAAGAGGTGCCGCATATTGCCAGAGATCGACTCCGGGTCATGACCCAGGTTTCCGACGGTTTCAAGATTGCCGAGGAGGATTTGAGAATCCGGGGGCCCGGCGAGTTCCTCGGGAACCGTCAGCACGGTGTTCCGGGCCTGAAACTTGCTAACCCGCTACGTGACCACAAGATAGTTGAAACAGTGCGAGACTGCGTCAAATCGCTCATCGAACGGGATCCCCACCTGAAGGGGCCGGAAGGCGCACCTTGCCGGCGGCATCTCGAGGAAAAAGGGATGTCGGGGGGAGGGCCGGTAGTCGGATAGGTGGCGCGCTTATTTTGGCGTAATAGTTGCATGGGATGGCGCGGAAGGCACGTTTGCGGCCGCTCCATATGGCGATTGTTGGAACCGATTATGCATTTTCGATCGAGCGGGGCGACGGCCCCCACGGACCTCGAGGGGAAGACTCACATGATTATCCAGTGCGAGGGATGCGCCGCTAAATACTTTCTTCCGAAGGACAAGATTCCGGCGGACCCGATGAAAGTACGGTGCCCGCAGTGCCGCGCCGTGTTCCAACTCGTGACGCAACCCGCAGAACCGGTCCCTGCCGCGGTGACCCCCTCAATCGATCCTGCGCCTGCGGCGGCTCCGCAGGCCGCCGAGGCGACGCCTGCCGCGGACGTTTTCGAGAACAGCCCGCTCGATACTTCACCGCAAGCTGCCGAGCCGACGGTAGCTGAGGCAAAGCCCGCCCCAAAACGGAAGAAGTTAAGCAAGACGGAACGTGCAGACGCCCGGGCCCAGCGGCTCGCGCGTGTTCTCGTTTCAGACATCGTCATGTATAACAAAGAAAAACGCGATCAGGCACTCATCGATGGTCGTTTGATGGCGGTCCTCAGCGACGAGATCAAGAAGTCGTGGGAACTCTACAAGGAAAAAGTCGGAGAGGAACTCGCCAAGTCGACAAACTACTTTAAAGACGCACTGAACGAGATCCTGGCCGACGGTCAGCAGGTTTTCTAACTACTCCCGACTGACAACTTCGAACTCCGACGGGTGAGCGCATCGAATGCTTGTGTTGCGGTCACGGTGCAACTGTAAACACAGGAAAAAGCCCCGGCGGTGTTTTCGCCGGGGCTTTTCCCCTTTGATATGGAAGACGAAGACGGCGCTAGTCGTCCTGCCACTTGTCTTTGACGATGGTCGTCAGGATGTCGTCAATCTGGGTCCAGATGCGCGCGTTCTGATCCGGTTCGAACAGCGCTTTCCGTACGCGACCGTACTCGTCCTTCTTGACGTAACGGATTGCCTTCAGCGTGTCCATCGGAACAAGAATGTCCTTGCAGACTTTGACTTCCACTTCTTTGCCTTCGATGTTCTTTTCCGGGTTGTTGTCGGGGTGCATTCCGAGTCCCCAGCCGTGCGCAATCATGCTGCAGATCAACGCGCGAAAAGTGTTCTGTCCCTGCACCGTGTCGAGGTCCAGTGTCCCATCGATCTTCTGCGAAACACCCTCGATGACCGGAACAAGTTTCTCCAGAACCTGCGCGCTCGGTTGGATATTCAGGAGACGGGCGAACATCTCCGTGAGCATTTTTTCAATAATTTTCATTAGTAGACCACCGTCATCGGGAACAACACTAAACGGTAAGGACTTTCTTACTGTTCAAGACAAGACCCAATACTGCAAGAAGCACGCCTACCGCTATCAGTATCGTCGCCTTAGGAAGGAAACCCGTCGCCACTGTCGCGACGGCGGTGGCCGTCAGGAAGGCGATCTTGGTCACGACCTCGCGGGTCGAAAACACGCGACCGCGAAATTCGATCGGAATGTTTGACTGCAGCAACGTCTCGGTGAGAACAAAAACGGGTGAAATCGAAAAGCCCATGGCAAGTGTCCACAGCATCATCGGTATGAGTTGTTGTGTCAAACCGACTCCGATCCATGACATGCCAAATATAGTTGTTGACGCCGCGATCATTCGTGCGGGTTCGAATCGTGGACGGAGAAGCGATGTCAGTCCAGCGCCGACGAGAAGTCCAATAGTTCCCGCTGTTGCTACGCCGCTGAGGTACATCGTTTTTTCGGATGGGAAAACCGTCTGGATCCTCGCGATTCCAACCGCGTACAGGACACCAAGTGCGGCGAACAGAACTGCTTGAGTGGTAAGACAGGAGGCGATTCGCCGGTCGCCGCGCACGACCGCGAGCCCCTCGCGAATAGACCGGAAAAGGCTTCTGAAGACGGGGGCTTTCGGTGAAGCGGCCTCGAGGTCAGGATCAGTGCGGCGGGGCCGGAGCAGAAACAGGGGCAGTATGAAAACCGCCGACACGAGATAACTGATCCCGTCGACGTAGAACCCCCACGCCCACTCCCGATAGTCGAACAACCAGCCTCCGAGAAGAAATCCGCCGAGCGTACCGACGACCCCGAGTCCCCACAGGATTGCGTTGATGTTCAGGAGCCTCAAACCGTGGAAGTACTCCGGAATTGCGGCGGACTTCGCGGGCGAAAACAACATGTTCGCAAGTGAAAGGAAAAGGACGGGGACATAGAACGCGTACAGGTTTCCCATAAAGTAGTAGATCGTCGGGACAAGCAGCACGATACCTCCGCGCAGAATATCCACGAGGACGAGAACGGTGACGCGGTTCCAGCGGTCGATCAAGCTGCCGAAGATCGGCGCGAGGAGAAGAACAGGCAGATGGGTAAACGCAACGAACGTTAACAGCTCGACGCTCGATCCGGGCGCGACCCTTCCGATCATGCCAACGACGGCAAACTGGTGGAGCCGGTCGCCGAAAATGGAGATGATCTGTGCAATCGTAAAACAAAAAAAACAGATGCGGACAAGCGTAAGTGAGCGGAAAGTGCCGGGTACCACAGCACCGTTGGAAACGGAAGGCCCAGCCACCCTAGCTCGTCGCGACGGTCGACGACCGCTCGTTGGCCGTTCTCTCGGGAGCGGTCAGGATCCTGTGTCCGGACTGGTAGATCTGTTCGAGGGTATCCACGATCCGGTCCCACCGATAGTTCCCGGCGAATTTGAGAGCGTTCTGGCGCAACCTCCAGCGCAGGCTGTCGTCCTCGACGAGCTCGACAATCGACGAGGCCAGTGCAACCGGGTTTCGGGGCGGGACGACGAGAGCATTCTCACGGTGTTTGAGCAGAGTCAGGTATCCCGGAATCGACGTGCCGACAAGCGGTGTTCCCGACGCCATCGCCTCCAACAGAACGATTCCAAAACTCTCCCTCTCCGTCGCCGGAGAACAGAAGACGTCGCCGGTCACGTAGTAGCGCGGCAAAGTGTCGTAGTCCACAACACCCGTGAACACCAGCTCGATCCTCGAAGAGAGGCGGGGAAGCATGTGCCGCCGGAGGCTGTCTTCGCCGACGACGATGAGACGCAGGCGACGGCGCGTTTTTTTGCAGGCAATGTTCATCGCACGACAAAGGTATTTCAAACCTTTGCGTCTGTCGAGGCGGCCGACAAAAACGACGTTGAACGCGTCGTCGACAAACTCGGGAATTGGTTTCAGATCGGGCCGGAACCGGGAACAATCCACGCCGTTCGGCACGATCGTGTAGTCGCCCGGAAAATACGCATTGGCGAGATCGACCGCCGTCTGCGATACGGCGATCCGGGTGTCGATTCGCTTCGCGAAGTGCTCGAGAACGGGCCGAAAGATGGCGTAACCCAGGTTGGATTGCGCGGCCATATGAAAGGTCCCGATCACACGGGCACTTTCCGGGGCATCTTTCAACGACAGCAGCGGCAGCGTCGGTGCGAGCGGGCAGTGTGCGTGAATCACGTCCGGCCGAATGGAATCGAAAATACGGCGGAGCTGCAGGCTCAGGTTCACTCCGGTCGTCATGTTGCCCCACGCGCTGTTGACAGGAACGAGAATGTTTCTGCCCACGCGGATGACGTCTTCGAAAGAAGACTCTTCCCCGCCGAAATTGGATGTAAGCACGGTTACCCGGTGACCGCGGCGTCTCAATTCCGTCGCGCTGTGGTGAACGTGCTCAGTCACACCACCGGGGCGTGGGTAGTAGGATTGCGTAACGATCACAATTCTCATGTCTTTGCCGCGCTCTAGAGCTTTCGAAAGATACACCACTGGTGCGGTGCTTCCGCAATACATTTTTCGACGCGCTCGACAAGTGTCCTCGTGACGTCGAGTTCCTCATCCGCGCTCGAGACGGGGGACATCGGTGGCTCGATGAACACATCGAGCCGGCGATCCCGTCTTCGGCGAGAGTACGCGAATCCAATCGGTGAGCCCATCATGCGGGACAGGCGGGCGGGTCCTTTCGGTACGGCGATCTGTCTGCCGAGAAAGGGGACGGTCGCGCCACCGGTGAACATATCGCCGTCGAGATGAAGAACGATGACGCGGTTGGCACGGAGGTCGCGGGAGAGCGTTCTTGCGCTTTCACTCGGGGAGACCAT
>JAPUJU010000213.1 GCA_027296025.1 bacterium | reverse complement strand
GAAATCCGTTCCCGGACGCCACGCCTGAGTTTTTTGAATCGTTCGGCAACGTGCTGAGCAAAGGACTCGGACACGAGATCGAGATTGAAGCGCCGTTCCGCGGCCGCAATAAGGCCGAGCTAATCCGCAGTCACAGCGGTCTTCCGCTCGAGCTAACGCTTACCTGCGCGAATCCGTCCAACTCAACGCATTGCGGTGATTGCAACAAATGCACCGAACGACAGGACGCTTTTCGGGAATCCGGCGTTGAAGATCGCACAAAATACCTCGCATGACTGACAACGACACGCCCTGGTACACGCAGTTTTACGGTCGCGATTACCTCGAGGCCCTGGGGCCGGGACTGACCAACACCGCCCGGGAAGCAGAGTTCGTCGTCACCACGCTCGCGTTGAAGCCCGGCGACCGTGTGCTCGACCTCGCCTGCGGACAGGCTCGCCATGCGATATTGCTGGCTCAACGTGGCATCGACGTAACCGGCCAGGACCAGAGCGCTGACTACCTCCAGGATGCGCGCGCCGCCGCAGATAAACATGGCGTCGACCTGCCTTTAGTCAACAGCGACATGCGTTCGATTCCGTTCGAAAACCATTTCGATGCGGTAATCAGTATGTTCACTTCATTCGGTTACTTCGCATCGGACGCCGACAACCGCAGGGTGATCGCCGAGGTCAGCAAGGCGCTCAAACCGGGTGGACACATGCTGCTCGACCTGGTCAACCGGGAATGGGTGATCGCAAACAATCAGCCTGCGGAAAGACGCGAAAACTCCGACGGCACTGTGGTCCTGGAACGGCGGGAGCTGAACCTGGAGACCAGCCGGAATCACGTGACATTCACGTTTATCGATCGGAACGGCAAGCGAAGGGAATCCGTCGGTCACCAGATCAGGCTGTACACGTTGACCGAGGTAATCCAGATGATGACGGACGCCGGGCTGATATACGAGAGCGTCTACGGTGGATTTGACTCCGAACCATACGCGCCGTCAACCCGCCGGATGATCGTGGTCGCCCGCAAAGACGGCTGATCGTGGCGCGGTCGTTCGTTTGTTCGCAAAGCCGATCCCTGTCGTTGCGAGGAGATCGAAGATCGACGTAGCAATCACCAGAAATGGCGACCACATCTGGTCTCCCACAATCGCAGTAACCAGTCGGTTCAGCAACCTATAACCCTGGGCAACGTCATCACCGCCAATCTCTCAGAAAAAGTCGCACGCGACCTCTTAGAAAACGTGGCGTCGTCACTCAGACGACCTGGTTCCTCAGCTCCGGTTCACCCTTCCACAACCGGCCCAGGTTGTCGTCGAGAATATCGATCACGCGTTCCTCGTAATGCCGGGTTTCGCCACCGGTGTGGGGAGTGATAATCACGTTTTTCATGCCCCAGAACGGCGATTCGGCACCCAGCGGGTCCTCCCAGAAATGGTCGATGCCTGCACCCGCGATCTCGCCCGATTCCAGTGCCTTCACCAGCTCGGGTTCGTCGACGCACTTGCCGCGGGCAACGTTAATCAGGTAGGCGGTCGGCTTCATGGACTTCAGTACACCCGCGTCGATAATGTTGGTCGTCTCGGGAGTCAACGGGCACGTCAACGCAAGGAAATCAGCCTGCGGGACCAGCTCATCCAGCCTGTCGGGCGTAACGACCTTATCGGCAGGGCCAACCGCGGTCAGAGGGTTGCGTTTTGTTGCCAGCACTCGCATATCGAACGCTTTTGCAAACCTCGCCAGTCGTGAACCGATCGTTCCCATCCCCACGATAACCAGCGTCTTGCCGATCAGCTCATCTTCCCGTTTCGACAGGTCGCCGATCATCCCGCGCCAGGTGTGGTCGTTCTGAAAATCACGCCCGATATGAATGTGGCGGTTCAGCCCGAGCATCAGCGACATCGCGTGCTCGGCGACGGCGTTCTGGTTCACACCCGAAGCGCTGGTGAGCCGGATGCCGAGGCTCCTGAGTTCATCGAGCGGAAACTGATCGTAGCCCGCACCTATCGACTGGATGTACTTCAACTTCGACGTCCGTTCCAGCAGGGCGTTGTCCCAGAAACCCGACACAACGAAAACGTCCGCCTCGCCGATCCGGTCAAGCGTTTCTTCGGGCGACCACGTCTGGAAATAATTCACCCTGGGATCACGCAGGGCGTACCGATCCTCCATCCGATACGCGATATGGGCGAAGAGGACTGTCGTATCGCCCGGCGATGGAAACGCGTCTGCCATAAATAACCCCGATCTCAAACGTGCCCTCGTGTGCCCCGCGGAGCTTCCTGGTGGGGCCCAAATCCCGATTTGGTCGGGACGCCCGGCCCTTGACGAACTCCGCAGCGCATAATACCGATTGAATCCGGCCGCCCATGCCCGACAACATCACAATTGAAAACGATTTCGCGTCCGTTACCGTCTCTCCCGGCGCCGGAGCGTCCCTGCGATCGGTCTCGATCAGGAAAAACGGCGTCTCCTACGAACTGCTGGCAGGGGGCGATGAAGAGCACCATCCAGAGACACTGCCACCCGGTTCGGGGTCGTTCATCATGGCCCCGTGGGTGAATAGAATTCGTGATGGTAGGCTGGTCACCCCCGACGGTATTCACGAACTGCCGGTGAACGCTCCGCCTCACGCCATTCACGGCCTTGTTCAGAATCGTGAATGGAACGTACGGTCAGTCGCTTCGCATGAAGTAAAAATGGAGATCGAACTCGCCGTCTCCTGGCCTTACAAGGGCCACATCGAATATTCGATCTCACTCAATGGCAAGGCACTGATCCAAACGATGAGGCTCATCGCGTCTCCCGAAGAGCCACGCTCCTTCCCGGGCGGCGTGGGCTGGCACCCGTGGTTCAACCGATCGCTCGGCGCAGG
>JAPUJU010000212.1 GCA_027296025.1 bacterium | reverse complement strand
TGGGCAGCAACGACGTGATGAATGTTGTCGGTTTTTCTACACGCACCGAGGTGATGTTCGAGACGGGGACACACAACAAGCAGATAGTAAAAAACGCCATAGAGAGCCTCAAGCCAACAGGCGAGTCCACCTCAGAAGCGGCCGCGATTGATGATGCGATCGAGCTGATCGAAGAATCGGGGCTGGACGCGGGTGTCGTGTACGTCATCTCCGATTTTCGCGCGGTTGGGGACTCGGTGATCGTATTCGATGCGCCCGATCGTGTGCGCGTGAACCTGCTTCCCGTGTACACCGAGCCTGTTGACAACGTGAGCATCGACCGTGTCTTCACTCCAAGAAAACTCATTCGTCCCGGCGAAGTCGTGCGCGTCGGTGTCGCATTGACGAACCACTCCATGGAGCATCCTGCGAACTTTCCCCTGGAACTGATCGTTGAAGGAAGGCGAAAGGCGGAGCAGCTCGTAAGACTCTCGCCCGCGGCGTCCGCGACGATCACGTTCGGGGTGTCGATGAACGAGTGGGGGATCCATCACTGCCGGGTAGCGAAGAATCATGACCGACTGCCCATCGACGACGACAGGTATTTTCTCCTCGAAGTTTCGAGGAAAATTCCGGTCACGTTGATACGTGGGCGAAAGTTCACCGGAGACGACAACAAGAACGCGGCATCGTATTTCTTTGTCGACAAGGCCCTCAACCCGAGAGGATCGGGGGATGGAGAGTTCAGTGTCGACACGGTCGATGAACAGGCGGTGACGGTCGCGCGGCTTAACACAAAGGGCGTCGTCGTGTGGACAGACCCGACGAATCTCGGCCGGGACCAGCTGGATCTTTTGACGCGTTACATCCACTCCGGCGGGGCGGTGCTCGTGTTTGTGGGGGGGGATCGTGGACCGGTGTGGCGGTCGAACGATTTTCGAGCGTACCTCGGAATTCAGAAAATAACGAACCGTGATGCCGGAGAAGACGAACATATTACGTCGTTTCAAAAGGAGCATCCCATATTCAACCTGTTCAATGACGACGAGCTGGAGTTTCTCTCCCGCAGCACGGTTCGTCGCTTCGTGTCCGCTTCAGGTGTTGCGCCGGATTCGGTGCTGGCCTACTTCAGCAATGGAGACCCGGCGATGTGGGAATGCCGGCGTGGTAAGGGGCGGCTCCTCGTCGTCGCGATGTCGCCCGACATGTCGAGTGGTGACCTGCCGCTTTCGCCGATGTTTCTGCCGCTCATTCACACGTCGGTCTCTTACCTTGCCAGCGCGGAGGGTACGGACTTTCGGCGGGAAAATTTTGTCGGGTCGGATCTGTTCTTCGACCTCCCTCCGACCTGGGTTTCCCACGGCACGCAACTCGTCGTCTCGGGGCCGAACGGTGAACAGGCCAGGCCTGCGATATACGAGGCGCCTGCCGGTGGGTTGAAGGTTATGCTCACTCGTCCCGAGGCTGCGGGATTCTATCGTCTTCTTTCGGACACGACCCGCATCATCGACGTGGCCGTGAACGTGAACACTGTGGAATCGAACCTTAACCCACGGCCCCTGACGGACCGTTTCATCGGGGGCGCCCGGGTCATCGGTACATCAGACCACTTCGTCGAGAACCTGCGCCGGGAACGCCAGGGTCGTGAAGTTTATGCCGCCTTTCTGCTACTGGCCGTCTGTGCCCTCGTCGGCGAGGCCGTGCTGGGACGCAAGGCTTAAGAGTGCTGGTCACAGCGGTCTTCAGGGATCCCGCAACAAGCGACCCCGTTTGTATCACGGCGCCCGATCTAGTATTGTTAGCTGAGCTCAGCCATGCCCTTCGCGTCGCTGGGCTATTCGCGCATCCTTTTGCGTGAGCAATGACGCCACATGGAAACAGAAAACAAAACCGATAGCCGTGGGCTTGGGAATCTCGTTGAACACGTGCGCCGACACGAAGCGCTCCGGAGGATCGACGGGCTGATCCGGAGTGGAAAGAAGCGCGTGGATCTGACGGGTCTACGTGGATCGTCTCCCGTGTTTGTCACAGAGGCGTTGAGGCTCCTTCTCAAACGCCGCGTAGTTGTGGTCTGTCCCGATGCCGAGGCGGCACAGGATGCGTGTTCGGACCTGCAGACAATTTCGTCGGGCCGCGTCAAACTTTTTCCGGAGAAGGATATTTTCCCGCAACGCTTCGAACTTCGCGAGAACCTGACGCTGCGCGGACAGCGCAATGCGTGCCTGGACAAGCTCCAGCAGGATAAGGTGGATGTTGTCGTTACGAGCCTTGCCGGTTTTCTTGAGAAGACACCGCCCGTCGACTTTCTCAAGACGCACGCTCGTACACTTCGAGTCGGCGAAACGATCGACCTCGACACACTGATCGGGTCCCTCGTTACGGTCGGGTACGACGGTAGCCCGGCGGTCGATGAAATCGGACAGTTCGCCGTGCGCGGATCGATCGTCGATCTGTTCGATCCGTCGTGGGAGAATCCTGCGCGTCTCGAACTTCTCGACGACGAGATCGAATCCATCCGTTCGTTCGACATCGACACGCAACGATCCATTGATGCACTGGAATCGGTTCGCGTGCTTCCCGCAACCGGAGTTATTGTTGAAAGTGCAACGCTCGATGCACTCGGGAAAAATCTCGCGGTTGCAGGCTTCGCCGCCGCGACCATCGCGAAAATCAAACATGAAATTGCGCACCACCGGTTCAGCTATCTTATCCGCCGGTATGCTCCCGCCATGGGTACGACCGGGTCGCTGCTCGACTACTTTTCCGAACCGCCACTTCTGGTTTTTCACGATGAAGAAGCACTTGGCAAATCGTTCGATGCTCTCGGCCAGGAGGTCGAACGTATCCGCCATCTGACGGAAGACGACTTTCCGATTCTCGACCTGGAACATTACATCCACCCCCGCGACGGTTACACACACTACGATTCGGCGTGCGTGCACATACACAGACTGGGAGAATCACCCCGGGGGGCGATCGCACTCAAGACCCGCGAGCATCCGAGCGTTCTCGGCAAGATGGACGCGATCATCGAGCTGATTCGCAAGCTTCACAAACGCAACGTGATCATTCACGTGTTCTCGGAGAGCTCCGCGCAACGCGAGAGACTTGCCGACATGCTCGGAGAGGAGGAAGAACTTGTTCACTTGCCCGTGGGATGGATGACCTCCGGCTTTGTCTGGGAGGACGCCGGACTCGCCGTGCTGACGGATCACGAGATTTTCCACCGCAGCCTTCCGCGGCCTTACAGAAAACGCAAGACGCGGCGCACTCGCGATTATCGCCAGGACCAGCTCGAGATCGGGGACTTTGTCGTCCATGTCGACTACGGGATCGGCCGCTACCTCGGTCTGGAGAAACTCGTGGCTGGTGGCGGCGACACGGAATGTCTCATACTGAAGTACCAGGGCAACGATCGCATCTTCGTTCCGCTGGAGCAGATGCCGCTCGTCGAAAAGTATATCGGAAAGGAGGGCCTCGTTCCTGCGCTCGACAAGCTTGGAGGCTCGCGCTGGCAACGTACAAAAGAGCGCACGCGCAAAGCGCTCGAAGACGTCGCGCGCGGAATGATCACGGCAGACGCGCAGCGTCAGATCAGTGCGGGTCACGCATTTTGTGCCGACACCCAGTGGCAGAAAGAGTTGGAAGCCTCTTTTCCATTCGAGGAAACGCCCCACCAGCTCACAGCAACCGAAGAACTCAAACAGGACATGGAAGCGCCGACACCGATGGAGCGCCTCGTATGCGGCGATGTGGGATTTGGTAAGACGGAGGTCGCCATCCGGGGTGCGTTCAAAGCGGTGAATGACGGCAAGCAGGTGGCCGTGCTGGTTCCGACCACGATCCTCGCGTTGCAACATACTAGAACGTTCAGCGAGCGCATGCAGGCGTTTCCCGTACGCGTCGAAATGTTGAGCCGCTTTCGCACGCCAGCCGAGCAGAAGCAGGTAGTGAAAGATCTCAAGGCGGGCTTGATCGACATCGTCATCGGAACACACCGACTGCTGTCAAAGGACATCGAATTCAACGATCTTGGCTTGATCATCGTGGACGAGGAGCACCGGTTCGGTGTGCGAAGCAAAGAAAAGTTGAAAAACATCAAGAAATCCGTCGATGTCGTTTCGATGACCGCGACGCCGATTCCGCGAACGTTGTACATGGCGCTCTCAGGACTGCGAAAAATTTCCATGATCGACACGCCGCCTCGTAACCGTCACCCTGTGAAGACCGAGGTTCTGCCGTTCGATGAGGACGTCATCGTAGAAGCAATCCGCTATGAAGTAGATCGCGGGGGACAGGTCTTTTTTGTTCACAATCGCGTGCAGACGATCCACTCAATACAGGCGTTTCTCGAAAAGCTCATGCCGGATGTGAAATTCCGTGTCGGGCACGGACAGATGCGAGAGAAAGAACTTGAAGGCGTGATCCTCGGTTTTCTCAACAAGGAGTACAACGTACTCATCTGCACCACGATCATTGAGTCAGGACTGGATTTTCCAAACGTGAATACAATCATCATCAACCGTGCAGACTGGTTCGGGCTCGCCGAGCTCTATCAGCTGCGCGGGCGCGTCGGACGACGCGAGCGTCAGGCGTTTGCGTATCTCCTTGTGCCACGCGACTTCACGGTGACTCACAGCGCGAGCAAACGCTTGCTGGCGATGGAAGAGTTCGAAGAGCTGGGCAGCGGCTACCGGCTGGCGATGCGCGACCTGGAGATCCGCGGGTCCGGGAACGTTCTCGGTGTCGAGCAACACGGACAGCTCGTCGCCGTGGGGTTCGACCTCTACTGCAAGATGCTGAAGGAGGCCGTCGAGAAACTTCAGGGGCAAGAGAAGGTCGAGCTGCCGCCGTGCCGTATCGAGACGCGGCTGCCGAGTCTTCTACCGCCGGATTACGTCGAGGATCAGAACGAGCGAATGGGAATCTACAAGCGTCTCGCCCGAATGGAAGTCCCGGCCGACGTGGACGATCTCAAGGCGGAGCTGATCGATCGTTTCGGGGCGCTGCCGGATGAAGCTCTTAACCTGATTGAACTTACACGAATAAAAGTATGGGGTATGAACCTGGGGGTCGCCGTGATTCAGCTGAAGCCAGGCCGGGTTGTCGTGGAATTTCTTCCGGGAAAGGCCCTCAAGCCGGAGCTTTGTGCCCGGCTGGTGGAAACTTTTGAGGGGCGGGTGCTGTTTAAGTCCGGTGATACCTTCGGTTTGACACTTACTCACGGTGGCCGCGACGAGCGGATGGACTCAGCCGAAAAACTGCTCGGTGCCGCGTGGGACTACGCAAATCCGGGCACGGACGCGAAAAAGTAGTCGACGCAGTCGCGGTAACGCCGGAAAAATGGTATAATGATGCGGTAGCAGATTTAAATACAACCCCGTAGTGCGAGCTCACCCAAAAACAAATCGCTCGGTACATACGTTATTTCCAAATTATTTATCCGAAGAAGGAGATTGGGAGTATGCGCATTTCAAAGATTCTGGTGATGATGCTGACGTTACCTGTAATGTTCCTCGCGGCGTGCAGTGCCGGGGAGGATTCGCCGGTTGCGGAGGTCAACGACCGCAAGATCTCAATGAAGGACTACGAAAGGGCCTGGGCCACAGTCGACCCGCAGTTCCTGCCGGCGACGACCGATCTGGGCGGGCGCAAGGAATTCCTCGATATTATGCTCAATAAGGAAGTAATGGCGATCAAGGCCGACGAACTTGGTTATGACAAAGACACGTACGTCGTGCAGGGAATGGAAGCCTTCAAGAAGGTGGGGCTCCAGGCCGCGTACTTTAAGTACAATGTCGCCGACCGGATCAACGTAACGGATGCAGATGTGCAGGAGTACTACAAAATGTGGGGCAAGCGGCTGAGCGTAAAGCAGATTCTCTGCGACACGGAAGTGGACGCCAATGAAGTTTACGATGCACTCAAAGAAGGCCACGACTTCGAGACGCTTTGTCGTGAGCACTCGAAGGGCCCCGACGCGGCCGAGGGTGGTCGTGCCATATCGGCGAACTTCGGAAACTTCCCGCCGGATTGGAACGAATTGTTCCAGCTCAAGGTCGGCGAAGTGGCGAAGCCGATTCGGGCCGACTACGGGTATTTCATTGTAAAGATCATGTCGTCTACGCCGCCAACGAGAGAGCCTTTGGAAAACGTGGAAGAAGTAATTCGGGAGCACATTCGACTCCACCAGGAGATCGCATACAGTGCGGAATCGGCACAGGCGGTTCGCGACAAGCACGGGCTTACGCTCTACGAGGACAACCTCGTGACGGCGTTCCACTTGCTGCCACCGGACCGGCCGCTGACAAACCCGCCGGACCGGCGCCAGGAAGTGTACCCGCTTCTTGACATTCCGCCGGGTGAGCTGGACAAGCCGCTCATGACCTACGACGATGAAGTCATAACGATGAAGGACTTTTCGGATATTTACGACCGGTCCTCCTTCTTCGAGCGCCCGCGCCGCCAGCTTCGAATCGGCGGCGTAGCGAAGTTTCTTGTCCACCTTGTCATGAGCGACCTCGTTGTTGTCGAGTTGGAAGAATCCGGTCTCGAGAATGAGCCCGAGGTCGCGCGGATTCTGAACCGCAAGCGCGAGCAGCTCATGGTTGACAAGCTCTACCAGGACCTCGTCGTGGGTCAGACCGAAGTCAATTTCCAGCAGGTGGACCGGTATTATAATGACAACCTCGAGCAGTTCCGCCGTGGCGAAGAGCGTCGCTTCGGTGTTGTCATGACGGGTGACCGTGAAGAAGCGAGGAGGGTTGTTCAGAAAATCAAGGACGGCAACGACTTCTCGGAAATCGTTGTGGAACATTCTCTTCACACAACGACCAAGGAAAACGATGGTGACACCGGATTC
>JAPUJU010000211.1 GCA_027296025.1 bacterium | reverse complement strand
ACGGTGAGAGCCCCGTCCCCATGCCGCGGTAGTTGCTCTGAATCAACGACACCATGGTGCCGTCGCGGTCCGCTGTGGTCAGATAGATCGTGTCTCCCGCGCGCAGGTTGCCGGGTTCGTAGCTTTTCGACGCGCGCTTCGGATCGATCAGCTTCCGCCGCTCTTTCGCATATCGCTTCGATATCAACTCTTTGACCGGGATCTTGTTGAACGCAGGGTCCGCGTAAAAGTACGCCCGGTCTTCGAACGCGAGTTTTTTCGCTTCGACAAAGGTGTGAATATACTCGGGGCTTCCGAAATCCATCGCGGCAATGTCGTACGCCTCGAGAACATTCAGCATCTGGAGCGCCGCAATGCCCTGTCCGTTCGGGGGAAGTTCCCATACGTCGTAGCCGCGATAGTTCGTCGACACCGGTTCAATCCACTCGGACTCGTGCGCGGCGAAATCCTCGTACGAGAGAAACCCGCCGGCCTCTTTCATGAACGCGCCCATCGTCTTCGCCATGTCCCCTTTGTAGAAAACATCACGCCCATCCTTTGCGAGCCGCTCGTACGTCGACGCGAGGCGTGGATTCTTGAAAATCTCTCCCTTGCGCGGCGCGCGTCCGCCCGGCATGAACGTTTCGCGAAAGCCCGCCCACTCCTCCCGCGTCTTGACACTGAGTGCCCAGTAATGCGCGACGAGCTCGCTGACCGGATATCCTTCTCGCGCGTAGCGAATTGCCGGAGCGAGAACCTCTTTCATGGACAATTTGCCGAAACGCCCGTGCAGTTCAAACCACCCGTCCACACAACCCGGCACGGTCACAGGCAACGGCCCGTACGGCGGGATCATATCGAAGCCGTTTTCCTTGAAATAGGAGAGTGTGAGGGAGGCCGGCGATCGGCCGCTCGCGTTGAGCCCGTAGAGGCGTTTTGTTTTCGCATCCCACACGATCGCGAAAAGATCTCCGCCGATCCCGCTCCCGGTGGGTTCCATTAATCCAAGGGCCGCATTGGCGGCGATCGCCGCATCGACGGCGGAGCCCCCCTGCTTGAGAATGTCCAGGGCGATCTGGGTGGCAAGTGGCTGGCTCGTCGCAGCCATTCCGTGCGGTGCGATGACCTCCGAGCGCGTAGCGAAGTTTCGGCCGGTCACGCGGTCCTGCGCGGCGACCGTATGCGCAATCAGTATACCGGAGACGAGGCAAAGGATCGATTTTCTCACGATTATTCTCCTCTCATTGGACAGAAATCTTAACAGGCCCCTTGTCAGAACCCGAAACCTTTTCTAAACTATAGAGTAGTAGTTGACTTATGTCAGCGAATCAGGAAGAGTCCGAGTCGTATCAAATGCGTTACCCATACCATCGTCAAACTTTGGTATTGCCTACAGGATCCCCCACCGACCCCTTCAAAAACTGGCTATCCGCGATTGTATGCGGTTGTTGGTGTCCCCACAGGGGACAGGCTTGAATAGTTACGCATAGTTCTGTCTTCTCGCTGCGACTCCAGCCGCCACCGCTGGAGAGATGTAACGTACGGATGAGAGGAGAGCCAAATGAGCGCATATGCGAATTCACACGCTCTGGTCTCGACGGAGTTCGTTGAAAAGCATAAGGACGATCTGACCATCGTTCTGGTCGAAGTTAACATGGATGCCGGCGCCTACGAAGAAGGGCATATTCCCGGCGCAATAGGCTGGAACTGGGAAACCCAGCTGTGCGACCGGAAGTGCCGGGATATCCTGGGCCCGTCGCGGCTCGAGAAACTCCTCTGTGAGAGCGGGATCGCGAGGGATACCACGATTCTGCTTTACGGTGACAGCAACAATTGGTTCGCAGCGTGGGCATTCTGGCAACTCAAAATCTACGGTCACCCGGATGTCCGTCTTGTCGATGGAGGACGGCGCAAATGGATCGAAGAAAAACGCGAACTGACCACCCGGCTTCCAATTCCGAAGAAGGCCACGTACAAGTCGAATTCCATCCACCAGGAGCTGCGGGCGTTCTTGCCTCAGGTACGGCAGGCAGCGAAAGGGCGAAGCGGCTCCCTCGTGGATGTGCGTTCTCCGGAGGAGTATCGTGGCGAGATACTCGCTCCGGAGGGCGTCAAAGAGTCCAGCTTGCGCGGCGGCCATATCCCCGGTGCGAAGAACATTCCCGCTGAGCTCGCCTGCAACGACGATGGGACCTTCAAGTCGGCCCCGGAACTGAAGAAACTCTTCAAGGGCCGGGGGGTCACTCCCGACAACGAGGTCATTACGTATTGTCGTATAGGCGAGCGGGCAAGTCACACCTGGTTTGTTCTGAAGCATCTTCTCGGTTTTCCGGACGTCAAGAACTACGACGGTTCGTGGACCGAGTGGGGGAACCTGGTCGGAGTCCCCATCGAGACAGGGGAAGAGCAGGCCTGACGCCAACAGGGGGGTGCTCGTCACCCCCCTGTCTCAGGGGTTTGCTCCCGACCCACTTTGTCTTGATAAAGCATAGCGTTTGTTGGATACTCCTGCCCTTAGCGCGAGCCGCCCACGTGTTTGCCCGGGGACGTGACTCCCGCGCCCGTCTGCAAAGTCAACGCACACTTTTCAACCATATATAAGAAAGTTCGTTCCTTATAGAGGGGGAAATGCGTACCGATGAAGTCGATTGACAAGCTCTGCATCAACGCGATCCGGTTCCTGTCCGTCGACCAGGTGGAGGCCGCGAAGTCCGGTCACCCCGGATTGCCGCTCGGGGCTGCGCCGATGGCCTTCGTCTTGTGGGACCGTTTCCTCCGACACAACCCGGCAAACCCGACGTGGTTCGACCGCGATCGCTTCATCCTCTCGGCCGGACATGGGTCCGCACTCATCTACTCACTCCTTCATTTGTATGGATACGACCTGCCGCTCGACGAACTGCGAAACTTCCGTCAGTGGGGCAGCAAGACCCCCGGTCACCCGGAGTACGGTCACACGCCGGGCGTCGAGTGCACGACAGGGCCTCTCGGGCAGGGTTTCACCAACGGCGTCGGAATGGCCATCGCCGAGGCGCACCTCGCAGCGACGTTCAACGATCCGGGCGAGGCGCCCGTCGTCGATCATTATACCTACGGGATCTGCTCGGATGGCGATCTGATGGAAGGCATCGCTTCCGAAGCCGCCTCACTCGCCGGCCACTTGAAGCTTGGCAAGCTGATCTATCTTTACGATGACAATCACATTTCGATCGATGGCGATACGAAGCTCGCGTTCACCGAAGATGTTCCGAAACGCTTCGAGTCTTACGGGTGGCACGTGCAGGGTATCGACGACGGCAATGACCTGCAGGCGATCGAAGCGGCGATAAAGAAAGCGCAGTCGGCGTCGGACCGTCCTTCACTGATCCGAGTACGTACCCACATCGGTTACGGAAGTCCAAAGCAGGATACAGCGGCCGCTCACGGTGCAGCGCTGGGTCCCGAAGGCGTTCTCGAGACAAAGAAAAAGCTTGGCTGGCCGGCCGAACCGACCTTCCACATACCCGAAGAAGTGGCGGCTTACTGCTCGCGAGCGGCCGATGCGGGCGGCGCATTTGAAGCAACGTGGAAGGACGACGTCGCCGCATATCGTGAACGTTCGCCCGAGAAAGCGAAGCGTTTCGAAGATGCGGTGGCGGGGCGCCTGCCCGACGGGTGGGAAAAGGGGCTACCGGTTTTTGCGGCGGGTGAAAAACCGATGGCCACACGGGCTGCATCCGGCAAGGTGATCAATTCGCTGATCAAGTACGTGCCAACGTTGATTGGTGGATCGGCGGACCTTACCGAATCCAACCTGACCCACCAGCACGACAAAGATGTGTTCAACGCCGAGACGCGCTCCGGCACGAACTTTCACTTCGGGGTCCGCGAGCACGCGATGGGCGCCGCGGTCAACGGTATGGCGCTTCACGGTGGAGTGCGTCCCTACGGTGCGACGTTCCTGATTTTCTCCGATTATATGCGGGCATCGATCCGGCTCTCAGCGCTCATGAACATTCCGTCCATATTTGTATTCACACACGATAGCGTCGGGCTCGGTGAAGACGGTCCAACACATCAGCCGATCGAGCACCTGATGAGCCTTCGCTTGATTCCGAACCTGACGGTGATCCGCCCGGCCGACCCGAACGAGACGGTGGCCGCCTGGCGCTGGGCAATCCAGCACGACGGTCCGGTTGCTCTGGCACTGACCCGTCAGGGTCTGCCGACGCTCGATGTGGGCAGGTATCCGATTGCCAAGGGTCTCCCGCGCGGCGCGTACACGCTCGCAGAGGCACCGTCGGGAAGGCCGGATGTCGTTCTTATCGCGACGGGGTCGGAGGTGTCGACCATTATGGAGGCGCAGGAAGCCCTGGAGAAGAAGGGCGTCCAGGCTCGGGTCGTATCGATGCCGTCCTGGGAGCTTTTCGACGCGCAGCCCGACTCGTACCGCCGCGAAGTCCTGCCCGGTGGGATTCCACGGCTCGCGATCGAGGCGGGAAGCTCTCGCGGTTGGCGTGATTACGTCGGCGAAAAAGGTGATATAATAGGAATCGACCGGTTCGGCGCATCTGCCCCCGGCGGAACGGTGCTGAAGAACCTCGGCATCCGGGCCGATCATGTCGTCGATCGCACGATGACACTTCTCGGACGCTGAGTTCCACATCTAACGCGAAAGGAAAACATCTCCCGATGAATCCTCTCAAACAGCTGCACGAGCAGGGCCAATCGGTCTGGCTCGACTACATCCGCCGGACTCTGATTACGAGCGGAGAACTCCAGAACCTCATCGACGAGGACGGCGTGCGTGGGATGACGAGCAACCCGACAATTTTTGAAAAGTCCATCAACGGAACCAACGACTACGACGCCAGTCTTGCCCGAGCGTTGCAGAACGATCCTGACCAGGACACGAAAACGCTGTTCGAGACCCTCGCGATCGAGGACATCCAGATGGCGGCGGATGCCCTGCGCCCCGTGTTCGACGAATCGAACGGCGCCGACGGGTTTGTGAGTCTGGAAGTCTCGCCAAAACTCGCGGCCGATACGAGCCGAACGATCACCGAGGCGAAGCGGCTGTGGGGCACGGTGGACCGGCCAAACGTGATGATCAAGGTCCCGGCGACGTCGGACGGAGTTGCGGCTTTCGAGAGCCTGATTGCCGACGGCGTGAACGTGAACGTCACGTTGATGTTTTCGCTCGACCATTATGAAGCGGTGGCACAGGCGTACATACGCGGCCTCGATCGCTGCAAGACACCCGAGCGGATGGCGTCGGTTGCGTCCTTCTTCGTCAGCCGCGTCGACGGCATCGTCGACAAAGCGCTTGACGAGAACGGTTCTCCGGAGGCGCTCTCCCTCAAAGGCAGGATCGCCGTTGCAAACGCGAAGCTCGCCTACAAACGCTTTCAGGAAATTTTCGAGGGCGAATCGTTCAAGAAACTTGCCGGTGCCGGCGCACATGTGCAGCGCCCGTTGTGGGCAAGCACGTCGACCAAAAACCCCGACTATAATGACGTTCTTTACGTCGACGAGTTGATCGGGCCGCACACGGTGAACACGCTCCCACCGAACACGCTCGAAGCGTTCAGAGATCATGGCAAGGTTGCCGCCACACTGGCGACAGGCGTGGACGAGGCGAAGTCACAGATGGTGGCGCTGAAAGGCCTGGGCATCGATTTCGGTGCACTGGCCGAGAAACTCCAGGTGGACGGCGTCGCTTCGTTCGCAAAGTCTTTTGAAGACCTGCTTTCTTCCCTAGAGAAAAAAAGACAATTGTCCTCTTCAGCCGGGTAAGCCGTACATGAATCTCGGGAATTCAGAGGGCCGCGTCCGGGAACGGATGCAAGCGTGGGATGAGGCGAATATCGCCTCGCGTCTCCTCGCGAAGGATCCCACGATCTGGTCCGAAAAACCGCTTCCGGAACTGGCCGACAGGCTGGGGTGGATCGATCTGCCCGAGTCCATGACGTCCCAGGTGGACGACATCATTCGCTTCCGTAATACGATCCGGGACGAAGGCTATTCGCACGTCGTCGTTCTCGGGATGGGAGGATCGAGCCTCGCGCCGGAGGTGTTTCAGGACACGTTCGGAAGCGCCGGTTACCCCGAGCTCATGGTTCTCGACAGCACTCATCCGGACGCGCTGCTCACGCTGGAGCGGCGCATTCATCTCGACAAAACATTGTTCATCGTAAGCAGCAAGTCCGGTGGGACGATGGAGACACTTTCTTTCTTTCGTTACTTCTGGGCGCAGCTTCTGGGCAAAGTCAAAGAGCCTGCAAAGCATTTTGTTGCGATCACGGATCCCGGTTCGTCACTCGAAGAGCTGGCTCGTGATCGCTGCTTCCGGGAGACTTTTCTCGCACCACCCGAAGTCGGTGGCCGGTACTCTGCGCTCAGTGTGTTTGGACTTGTGCCCGCGGCGCTGATCGGGGTTGACATCGGCCGGCTTCTCGAGGGATCGAAGACCATCGTCGATGCGATGAAGAACGCAAAGGCGTCCAGCGTTCCGGCGATTGAACTCGGCGCGATCATCGGTGAACTCGCGGCTGCCGGGCGCGACAAACTCACGATCGTTACGTCGCCTTCCCTGGGTGCGTTTCCCGCGTGGGTCGAACAGCTCGTTGCAGAGAGTACCGGCAAAGACGGAAAGGGAATTCTTCCGGTGGTCGACGAGCCGATCGGTGAACCCGACGCGTACGGTGAGGACCGGTTGTTCGTCGCCATTTACACAGAAGCTGAAGGCCCTCCGTCACCCGACGCACTCGAGGGGTTGGAGAAGGCCGGGCAACCCGCCGTTCACATAGAGATTCCGAATCGCTATTCACTCGGAACGGAGTTCCTACGCTGGGAAATTGCCGTCGCGATGGCAGGCGCTGTACTCGAGCTCCACCCGTTCAACCAGCCCGACGTACAACTCGCGAAAGACATGGCGAAAAAAGCGATGGCAGACAAAGTTGGCGCGGACAAAGCTAGTGTGACCACGGTCAATATTATTGATGACAGGCTCGGTGAAGTCATTCGATCGTGGGTCGGTACTGGTTCGCCGGGAGACTACATTGCGTTGCATGCGTATGTCGCTCCGACGCCGGACGTGGTGCGCACCCTCCAATGGATCCGCCGGGCCGTCGGGTCGCGAACGAAGCTTGCCACGACAATGGGATTCGGTCCGCGCTTTCTGCACTCGACCGGACAGTTGCATAAGGGCGGCAGAAACAACGGGCTTTTTCTGCAGATTGTCGACGAGGCGCGGGAGGCACTGCCGGTACCCGAAGCGGATTTCACTTTTTCGGAGTTGATACGAGCGCAGGCACAGGGGGATGCGGAAGCACTCCTGCAGCGCAAGCAACGCGTGCTGCGTGTCACCCTCGGACGCGGCGGCGAGACCGCTCTGGAGACATTGCTCGCCGCGGTGCGGGGCTAACTGCTGGCGGTAGGTTGACGGGCCGCTGAGCGAACTTGCCTGGCTGTGCACGAGCGGAACTCTGCAGGAGCGAGCGAGGATCCGCCGCGCAGCGGCTAGCCGAGCGAAGCGGGCAGGTGTAGCGAGTGCACGCCAGAGCAAGAAGCGGGACGGCGCGCCGAGCGTGATGAAAGGAGTAGCATGGACATCGGAATGATCGGACTGGGCCGGATGGGGGCGAACATGGCGGAGCGCCTCATCGGTGGCGGGCACCGCGTTGTTGGTTACGACGTCTCATCCGACGCCATAAAGAAACTGGAGACGACCGGGGGCGAGGGAGCAAAAACACTTGAAGCACTGACCGGGGCGCTCAATGCACCCCGCGCTGTTTGGATCATGGTGCCTGCCGGGGAACCGGTGGACGATACGATCAAGGGCCTTGTTCCGCACGTCGAGAAGGGCGACACAATCATAGACGGCGGCAATTCCATGTTCGAAGACACGATGCGCCGGGCGGAAAGCCTTCGAGAAAAAGAGATTCACTTCGTCGACGCCGGAACGAGCGGTGGTATCTGGGGACTGCGCGAGGGGTACAGCTTGATGATCGGGGGCGAAAAGGAGGCCGTAAAGAGGCTCGAGCCGATTTTCAAAACACTCGCACCGGCCGAAAACAAAGGGTGGGGCCACGTCGGACCCAGCGGCGCCGGTCACTTTACGAAGATGGTGCATAACGGTATCGAATACGGAATGATGCAGGCGTTCGCCGAAGGTATGTCGATGCTCGACCACAAGAAAGACTTCAATCTCGACCTCCACCAGATATCGACGATCTGGCAACACGGTAGCGTCGTACGGTCGTGGTTGCTCGATCTGATCGTGCGCGCTCTCAAAGAAAACCCCGATCTGAAGGGCATCGCGCCATACGTATCGGACTCGGGTGAGGGTCGGTGGACCGTGTTCGAGGCCATCAATATGGATGTACCCGCGCCGGTGATCACCCTGTCGCTTCTTCAGCGGCTTCGTTCGCGCGACACGGAATCATTCAGCGACCGGATGCTCGCCGTGATGCGTCAGCAGTTCGGCGGCCACGCCGTAAAGCGCGAGGGTGATTCGTGAGCGATCCCGTTGTAGAACCGCATATCTTCGTCGTCTTCGGGGGGCACGGTGATCTAATGGGGCGAAAACTCCTGCCCGCCATTTACCACCTGACCAGAGAGGGGTTCCTCGACAAGGGCTGCGTTGTGCTTGGTGTCGCGCGAACCGGCGATCTCGACGATGAATCGTTTCGTGCGTGGGCGCGAAAATCCCTCGAGGAGGTCGGTGACCGGGAACCGATGGGCGCGTGGTGCGACGGCTGCTTATACTATCACTCGATCGGGGATGACGCGGCTGACGACTTCAATTCGCTCGCAAAGCGGATCAAAGACCTCGAATCAAAGCACGAACTGCCCGGAAACCGGGTGTTCTATCTGGCCCTGCCCCCGAAGGCGTTTTCGTCGACGATCGAGACGCTCGGCAAGATCGGACTCAACCAAAGTAAAGGATGGACACGCGTCGTTGTCGAGAAACCGTTCGGGCGTGACCTGGAATCCGCACGAAGCCTCAATGAGTTGCTCCACAAGAATTTTGCCGAGTCACAGATTTACCGGATCGATCACTACCTCGGCAAGGAAACCGTTCAAAACCTCATGGTCTTTCGTTTCGCGAATTCGATTTTTGAATCACTATGGAATCGTGACCGCATAGACAACGTTCAAATTACCGTCGGTGAAGAACTGGGTGTCGAAGGACGTGCCGAATATTACGAACAGGCAGGAGCCGTGCGCGACATGGTGCAGAATCATCTTGCGCAACTCCTCACTCTGACTGCGATGGAAGTGCCCGCGGCGTTCGAGGCGGACGCGATTCGCTACGAAAAGGCGAAAGTCCTTCGGTCGGTTCGCCCCATTCGTCCCGAGGACGTCGTGCTGGGGCAGTATGCCGGGGGTACGGTCGATGGGCAGGAAGTGCACGGCTACAAACAACTCGACGGCGTCTCAAGGAGCTCGCGAACCGAAACGTTCGCAGCCATCCGGCTCGAGATCCTTAACTGGCGGTGGCAGGGGGTGCCGTTTTATCTGAGGACGGGCAAACGCCTGCCCCGGCGCACGACCCAGATCATCATTACGTTCCGGCACGCGCCTGTGGCGATGTTTCATCCGTTTCAGACGAGTAATGTGCATTCGAACCGGCTTGTCATCACGCTGCAGCCGAACGAAGGGTTCGATCTCAGCTTCGAAGTCAAAGAACCCGGCGAACCCGTTGCGGTCAAGACGCAGCATCTCGACTTCCGTTACGAGGATGCGTTTGCTCCACTCCCGGATGCGTACGAGACACTCCTGCTTGATATAATGACCGGGGATCAGACATTGTTCGTCAGGTCCGATGAGGTTGAAAGTTCGTGGGAACTCTTCA